>DATIUN010000099.1:0-8650 GCA_035466795.1 Azonexus sp.
GGGATTATCCTCGCATTTTTTTGGTTTCGTCAAAGCATGATATTCGAGCGCGCCGCCCGGCGCGAGTTGGCCCAGGCAGCATCCGGCATCGGTGTCGCCCTGCTGGCGATCCTCCTCTCAACGCAACTCATCCGCTTGTTGAAGGAAGCTGCTGGCGGAAAGATCGCGCCCGAAGCGGTGGTCTCGCTGCTCGGTTTCGCGGCATTGAATTTCATGCCCATCCTGCTTTCGCTGACCCTGTTCGTTTCGATTCTGCTGACGCTGTCCCGCGTTTACCGCGATTCGGAGATGGTGGTCTGGATTTCCTGCGGCCAGCCGCTGACGGCGTGGATTCGTCCCGTGCTCAAGTTTGCCTTGCCGATCGTCGTGGCAATTGCCGTGCTGTCGGGCTTCCTGTCGCCCTGGGCAAATTACAACACGGCCGAATACAAACAGCGGCTCGCCGCACGCAGCGACGTGTCGCAAGTATCGCCCGGAGCATTCCGCGAAGCCAAGCGCGGTCAACGCGTGTTTTTCGTCGAATCCGTCGCCGCCGATGCCACCCATGTCGGCAACGTTTTCGTGGCGTCGATGCAGGAAGGCAAACTCGGCGTCGTGATGTCCGATACCGGCTATCAGGAAGTTGCACCGAACGGCGACAAGTTCGTGGTTCTGGAAAATGGCCGGCGCTATGAGGTGGAACCGGGAACCCCGCAATTCAAGGTCATGGAGTTCGAGCGCTACAAGGTCCGTACCGAGGATGGCGAGGCCAAGCCGTCGGACCGGTCGCCGAACCGCCTGCCGATCACCGAGCTGGTGCTGGAGACGAGCAAGCAGGCGCGTGGCGAGTTGCTGTGGCGGATCGGCATGCCGGTCTCGGCGATCATTCTCGCCCTGCTGGCGATTCCGCTGTCCTACGTCAATCCGCGTGCCGGGCGCTCCGCCAACATGCTGATCGCCATCCTCGTCTATGCCATCTACAGCAACATGATCTCGGTCAGCCAGGCCTGGGTGGCGCAGGGCAAGCTGTCGTTCGGGGTTGGCGTCTGGCTTGCCCATGCGGTGATGCTCGTTCCGCTGCTGCTATTGTTCTACAAACGAATCGTCGTGCGCATGCCGTGGCAGCGGAGGCGTGCCTGATGTTCCGCCTGCGTCTATACCAGCGCTATCTCATGCGCGAAACCTTCGCCGCTATTTTTCTCGTGCTTGCGGCATTCCTCGCGCTCTTCAGCTTTTTCGACCTGATCAACGAACTGCGCAGCGTCGGCAAGGGTGGGTATCAATTGGGCCATGCGGTGGTTTTCGTGGCCCTGAGCCTGCCCGGGATGATCTATGAGTTGATCCCCATAGCGGTGCTGATCGGCAGTCTGTATGCGTTGTCGACGCTGGCGCGGCACTCGGAGATTACCGTTCTCCGCGCTTCAGGATTGGCGACGCGCGACCTGCTGATGACGCTGTTCCGGGTTGCCGGCCTGCTTGCCTTGCTGACCATGCTGGTCGGCGAGGGCCTGGTGCCGTTTTCCGAACGCATGGGTCAGGAACTGCGGACCAGGGCGCTGAGCAACGTGATCGCCCAGGGTTTCGAAACGGGTCTTTGGGTCAAGGACGGGCGCAGTTTCATCAATATTCGCAAGGCCACACCCGATGCCCGGCTGCATGGGCTGCGTATCTACAAGTTCGATCAAGCGAATGCGCTGGAATCGGTGACGGATGTCGAAGAAGCCGAGTTTCAGCCGCCCGAGCGCTGGCTGCTCAAGGGTGTCGTGCGTACCGTGCTTGCCGGGGATACGGCACGGGTCGAGCGCGCCGAAACCGCCGAGTGGCATTCGGCGATCACCCCGGATTTGCTGTCGGTTTTGATGGTTTCGCCGGAGCGCATGTCTTTGCCGGGCTTGATCAACTACACGCAGCACCTGTCCGACAACCGTCAAAAGACGGAGCGCTACGAGATCGCGATCTGGAAAAAGCTGGTTTATCCGTTGGCGGCTTTCGTCATGGTGGCGCTGGCTCTGCCCTTCGGCTACTCGCATAACCGGGTGGGGGGCGTGAGCCTCAAGATCTTCGCCGGGGTCATGCTGGGTATTCTTTTCTACGCCCTGAACGGGCTGTTTTCGAATCTCGGCGTGATCAATTCGTGGCCGCCTTTCGCCAGTGCAACGGCACCTTCAGCCATGTTCCTGCTGGCCGCGATCGGGATGCTGTGGTGGGTGGAGCGTCGCTGAGGCGACGCGTCGTTCATTTCTTGTCGGAGAAAACGATGCGGGTGCCGGCGATCCGATCGTGCAGGAACTGCCGGTCCTTGTCGAATAGCGCCCAGAGGATGCCGACTCCGCACAACAATACGCTCGGCCACGCGGCCAAATAACGCAGGACTGCCTGCAGCGGACGCAGGTTTCTGCCGTCTTCGCTGACCAGAAGCAGCTTCCACGTTTTCATCGGTAGTGTCTGTCCGCCGTTCAGCCAGAACCACACGAAATAAAGCATCAGCAATGCCAGCACATGCAACCAAAGCAGTTTGCCGGAAACTGCCAACCCGAACGCATTGAGCACGATCTGGGGCAGGAGAAAGCCGATCAGCATTACGGCAAAGACGACCAGGCTTTCATAGAGCATGCTCGTTAGACGCCGCGTGATGCCGGGTATTACTTCCGGCATCAATTCTTGCCGGGTTCGGTCGCTGGCTGAGCGGCAGGCGCCGCTTCAGTGTCTGTGGTCACTTGCTCCTGCACTGCCGGCGCTGGTTCGACAACTGGGGGTGGCGCCAGCAGTTGCGATGACTTGCCCTCCTGCCGCACCCGCTGCTTTTCCTCATGCGGCAGGTTCGAATAGGCTTCCCACTTCTGCTTGACCGTCTGCTTCTGCTCGGAAGGGAGCTGGTTGAACTCCTTGTAGGTGTCCCTGACCTTGGCACGCTGTTCGGGGGTCAAATTCGCCCACTCGCGCATGCGATCCTGCACGCGCCGCTGCTCCTCCGGTTTCATGGCAGGATAACGCTCGGCAATACCCAGCCACTTCTTGCGGCCGATATTGTCAAGTTTGTCCCATTCTGCCGCAAGCGGCGCCAGAATGGCTTTTTGCGGTGTGCTAAGAAGGCTCCAGCCGGGTTGCGGCGGAGTGCCTATGATTGCGGTGGTTGGTGGCTCGGCGGCAAGCGGTCCGGCCAGAGCCAGGCCGAGGATTACTCCGCCGATGTATCGTCTTTTAACCATTCGAAGAAGTCGTTATCCAGAAAAGCTTCGGGGGGCAGATCGTCGGAGAGCAGCGCACTGTCAACTTCTTCGAGTGCCGAAATGTAATTTACGCTGTCCAGGTAGAAAGATATCCACATGCCAAGCAACAACGCGAGGACGGCAAGTATCTGCCGCATGTAGCGGTTGTTCGTTGCGAAATGGAAGCGGGATGCGTGGTGACCCGCCATCACCATCTGCGGCACGGCTTGCTTCTGGTGCGCCAGCGCCAGATGGCGTGCCGCCTCCAGCCGCCGTGCTGAGGCCGGTGGGATGTCTTTCAGTCCATGGTTCAGCGCCTGCCGAACCCGCGATGCATAACGTTCTTCGTTCATAGCTTTATACCTCTTGCCGACAGGGCGGTTGCCAGCGCGTGGGTTGCGCGCGAACAATGGGTCTTTACACTGCCTTCTGAGCAGCCCATCGCCGCTGCGGTCTCAGCGACGTCCATGTCTTCCCAGTAACGCATGAGGAAGGCTTCCCGTTGACGTGCCGGCAATTTTTTTATTTCGTCGTCGATTGCACTCAGGGTCTGGGACTGTAGAAGCTTGCTTTCCGGGGTGTGGGGACCATTTGGTCCTTCGTCGGCGGCGAGGGTCTCCAGCGGGTCATGATCTTCTTCGCCATCTGGCGAAAAGGCGGACAGCACGGTGGTCCACATCGAACGGACCTTGCTGCGCCGGTAGAAGTCGCGAATCGTGTTCTGCAGGATGCGCTGAAAAAGCATGGGGAACTCTTCGGCCGGGCGGTCGCCGTATTTTTCCGCCAGCTTGAGCATGCTGTCCTGAACGATGTCGAGCGCGCCTTCTTCCTCGCGCACGGCGAACATGGCCTGTTTGAACGCACGGCGCTCAACAGACTCAAGAAAGAAGGCCAGTTCATTGGGTGAGGCCAGGTTCGTGTCTTTCGGTAAAAGGCCTTAAAAAGCCTGTGGTTATGCTGTAACACCTTGACCGAAGAGGGTCACTGCTTTAAGGTTACACGCTTTTCAGGCAACAGCTTTATTGGGCTAAAGAATGATGATCAGCGGTGCAGAAATTGTAATCAGGTGCCTGCAGGAAGAAAAGGTCGAATGTGTTTTCGGTTACCCCGGCGGGTCCGTTCTGCACATTTATGACGCACTCTTCAAGCAGGATCAAGTCAAGCACGTGCTGGTCCGCCACGAGCAGGCGGCAGTGCATGCAGCGGATGCCTACTCGCGCTCGTCGCAAAAGGTGGGTGTCGCCCTCGTGACTTCGGGGCCGGGCGTGACCAATACGGTGACCGGCATCGCTACTGCCTATATGGACTCCATTCCGATTGTGGTCATCACCGGTCAGGTGCCGACCCAGTCCATCGGCCAAGATGCCTTCCAGGAATGCGACACGGTCGGCATTACCCGCCCTTGCGTCAAGCACAACTTCCTGGTCAAGGATGTCAATGATCTGGCGGTTACGCTCAAGAAGGCATTCCACATCGCGGCAACCGGGCGTCCGGGTCCGGTCGTGGTCGATATTCCGAAGGATGTCACCGCTCAGGTGTGCGAGTTCGAATATCCGAAGACGATCCAGATGCGCTCGTACAACCCGGTGGTCAAGGGGCATCTCGGCCAGATCAAGAAGGCCGTGCAGATGCTTCAGGAGGCAAAGCGCCCGATCATCTACGCTGGTGGTGGAGCCATTCTCTCCGATGCGGCGCCCCAGTTGACCGAACTCGCGCACAAGCTGAACTTCCCGGTTACCAACACGCTGATGGGCCTGGGTGCCTTCCCGGCCACCGATCGGCAGTTCGTGGGCATGCTGGGCATGCATGGGACATACGAAGCCAACAACGCAATGCACTACGCGGACGTGATCTTGGCGATCGGCGCCCGTTTCGATGACCGCGTGATCGGCAACCCCGAGCATTTCGGCGAGGAAAAGCGCCGTGTGATCCATATCGACATCGATCCGTCGTCGATCTCGAAGCGTGTCAAGGTCGATGTGCCCATCGTCGGCAGCGTGGCCGACGTGCTGGACGAAATGCTCAAGCTGGTCGCCGGCGGTTTCACGGCCGATCCGGAAGTGGCCAACTGGTGGAAACAGATCGACCAATGGCGCGGTCGCGACAGTCTGCGCTACGTGCAGGATCAGTTGATCATGCCGCAGTACGTCATCGAAAAGCTTTATGAAGTGACTGGTGGCGACGCCTTCATCACTTCCGATGTCGGTCAGCACCAGATGTTTGCCGCCCAGTATTACAAATTCGACAAGCCGCGCCGCTGGATCAACTCCGGTGGTCTGGGAACCATGGGCGTCGGCCTGCCCTACGGCATGGGTGTCCTGCTTGCTCACCCGGGGGCACCGGTTGCCTGCGTGACGGGCGAAGGTTCGATCCAGATGTGCATTCAGGAATTGTCGACCTGCAAGCAGTACGGTCTGCCGGTCAAGATCATCAATCTCAACAACGGCATGCTGGGCATGGTCCGGCAGTGGCAGGAAATGTTCTATTCCAAGCGCTACTCGCAGTCCTATGTCACTTCGCTGCCGGATTTCGTCAAACTGGCTGAATCCTACGGTCACGTCGGCATGCGCATCGAAAAGCCGGAAGATGTCGAGCCGGCGCTGCGCAAGGCGTTCACCGAGCACAAGGACGATCTGGTCTTCATGGATTTCATCATCGATCCGGCGGCCAACGTCTTCCCGATGGTGGCGGCCGGCAAGGGCCTGACCGAAATGATCCTCGCTGAAGATCTGTAAGCGGGGGAGGAAAAAGAACATGCGACATATTATTTCCATCCTGATCGAGAACGAATCAGGTGCGCTTTCCCGTGTGGCCGGGTTGTTCTCGGCCCGCGGTTACAACATTGAATCGCTGACCGTGGCGCCGACGGAAGATCCGTCGCTGTCCCGGATGACCATCCTGACGCGGGGTTCCGAAGAGGTTCTCGAGCAGATCACCAAGCAGCTAAACAAGCTGGTTGATGTGGTCAAGGTGGTCGACCTCTCCGAAGCCGCGCACGTCGAGCGCGAACTGATGCTGATCAAGGTTCGCGCCACGGGCAAGGATCGCGAAGAGATGAAGCGGATGGCCGATATTTTCCGTGGCCGCATCATCGATGTCACCGAATCGACCTATGTCATCGAGTTGACCGGCGCCAGCGCCAAGCTCGACTCCTTCATCGCCGCGCTCGATGCCGGCCTGATTCTCGAAACCGTGCGTACCGGTGTCTGCGGCATCGGCCGCGGCGATCGTGTTCTTAAAATCTGACTTATCTGCAACCAAAGAGGATTTCATGAAAGTTTATTACGACAAGGATGCCGATCTCTCCCTGATCAAGGGCAAGAAGGTCACCATCGTTGGTTACGGCTCCCAGGGCCATGCCCACGCTCAAAACCTTAAGGATTCCGGTTGCAAGGTCACCGTCGGCCTGCGCAAGGGTGGCGTGTCCTGGAAGAAGGCCGAAGCGGCCGGCCTCAAGGTCGAGGAAATTGCCAAGGCCGTCAAGGGCGCCGATGTGGTCATGATGCTGTTGCCGGACGAGAACATTCCGCAGGTGTACAACGAGGAAGTCGGGCCGAACCTGAAGAAGGGCGCCGCCCTGGCTTTCGCCCATGGATTCAACGTGCATTACAATCAGGTCGTGCCGCGTGAGGATGTCGACGTGATCATGGTGGCGCCGAAAGGCCCCGGCCATACGGTGCGTTCCGAATACCTGAAGGGCGGCGGCGTACCGTCGCTGATTGCTGTCTATCAGGACAGGACCGGCAAGGCCAAGGACATCGCGCTTTCCTACGCTGCGGCCAATGGCGGCACCAAGGGCGGCGTCATCGAGACGAACTTCCGCGAAGAAACCGAAACCGATCTTTTCGGCGAACAGGCTGTGCTCTGTGGCGGTGCCGTTGAACTGGTCAAGATGGGCTTCGAAACCCTGACTGAAGCCGGTTATGCGCCGGAAATGGCCTATTTCGAGTGCCTGCACGAACTGAAGCTGATTGTCGACCTGATGTACGAAGGCGGCATCGCCAACATGAACTACTCGATTTCCAATAACGCCGAGTTCGGTGAATACGTCACCGGTGGAGAGGTCATCAACGAGCAGTCCCGTGCCGCCATGCGCAACGCGCTGAAGCGCATCCAGAACGGTGATTACGCCAAGATGTTCATTCTCGAGGGACGTACCAACTACCCGGCGATGACTGCCCGTCGTCGCCTGAACGCGGTGCATCCGATCGAAACGGTCGGCGAAAAGCTGCGTGACATGATGCCGTGGATCAAGAAGAACAAACTGGTCGACCAGACCAGGAACTGATCCTGAATCCTGTCGGGCGGAACGCCATTCACGGCGTCCCGCCTGACCATGCAGCCTTCGCTCCGGGCGGTGTGGAATTCTGCACCGCCCTTTCTCATTGCGGAAATCGCCGCTGGTGAAAAGGTGTATCCTTTTCGCCTGACTTGACCGAAATGTCCCAACAATGATCGAACGCAAGCCACGCAAGACGCTGTTCAATCCGGAACTCAAGCGGCGCGGTATTTACGTGCTGCCCAACCTGTTTACGACGGCGGCGCTGTTTGCCGGATTCTTCGCCATCGTTCAGGCGATGCAGGGCGATTTCGAGCGCGCGGCGATGGCGATTTTCATCGCCATGGTGCTCGATGGCCTGGACGGGCGGGTGGCGCGCATGACCAACACTCAGTCGGCCTTCGGAGCAGAGTACGACTCGCTTTCGGACATGGTCAGTTTCGGTGCGGCGCCGGCGCTGGTCATTTATGAATGGGCGCTGCGCGACCTCGGACGTCTGGGCTGGATAGCGGCATTCATCTACTGCGCCGGCGCGGCTTTGCGTCTGGCGCGTTTCAATACCACCCTGGAAGTCACGGACAAGCGCTATTTCCAAGGCTTGCCGTCGCCAGCAGCGGCGGCCTTGGTCGCCGGCCTGGTCTGGGTAATGATCACCGCCGGGGTTGCGGGCAGCGACGTGCGCTGGCTGGCCTGCCTGCTGACCATCTTTGCCGGCCTTACGATGATCTCCAATGTTCGCTACTACAGTTTCAAGGACGTCAACCTGAAGAAGAGCGTGCCCTTCTTCGTGATTGCCGCCATTGCGCTGGGTTTCGCGCTGGTCGCCTATAGTCCGGAGATTGCCCTGTTCGGGTTCTTCGTCATTTATGGCTTGTCCGGCTATGTGCTGGCCGCGGTCGGCATGTTCAAGCGCAAGAGCCTTTGATTCTTCGGAGCAGAAAATGAAACAGCATCTGGTGATTTTCGACACGACCCTGCGCGATGGCGAGCAGAGTCCGGGTGCGTCAATGACCAAGGAAGAAAAGATCCGCGTCGCCCGCCAACTGGAGAAAATGCGGGTCGATGTGATCGAAGCGGGGTTCGCTGCTGCTTCTCCCGGCGATTTCGAGGCCATCCAGGCAATCGCCCATGCGATCAAGGATTCCACCGTCTGTTCGCTGGCGCGTGCCAACGAGAATGACAT
>DATIUN010000100.1:0-3349 GCA_035466795.1 Azonexus sp.
GTCACAAGGAATTCTCATGGAAACAACTACTGCTCAAGCTAACGAACTCGAGCGCCGCATCGACCTCTCCATCGCCATTGCCGATGTCGAGAAGGAAATGGACCAGCGCCTGAAGCGCATGGGCAAGAACATGAAGATGCCCGGCTTCCGCCCGGGCAAGGTGCCGTTCAGCATCATCCGGCAACAGCATGGTGACCAGGCGCGCCACGAGGTCCTGTCCGAGGAACTCGACCGTGTCTTCGGTGAAACCGTCACCGCCCAGAAGATGCGTGTCGCCGGCTACCCGCGGATCGAGGCGAAGAGCACCGACAGCACCACCCATCTCGAATTCGCGGCGATTTTCGAGGTGTATCCGGAATTCGTCCCGGCCGACATGTCGACCGCGGAAGTCGAGCGCCCGGTTCTCGAAGTGTCGAGCGCGGAAGTGGACAAGACCCTGGAGATTCTGCGCAAACAGCGTGTTTCCTACGAAGACGCCGATCGTCCGGCAGCCCGTGAAGACCGTGTCGTCATCGACTTCCTCGGCAAGAAGAACGGCGAGCCATTCACTGGCGGCCAGGCTAGCGATTACGCCTTCGTGCTTGGCCAGGGAACGATGCTGCCCGATTTCGAGAATGCCGTCGAAGGCGCCAAGGTCGGCGAATCAAAGACTTTCGACCTGACCTTTCCGGCGGATTACTTCTCCGTCGATCTGGCCGGTCAGACCGTTCAGTTTGAAATCACCGTCAAGCAGGTTCAGGCCCCCAGGTTGCCCGAGGTCGATGCTGATTTCGCCAAGGGCATGGGCATCGCCGACGGCGATATTGCCAAGATGCGCGCCGAAATCGAGGGCAACCTCAAGCGTGAAGTCAAGCGCCGTATCGATGCCAGGATCAAGGATCAGGTCATGGATGCGCTGATCAAGTCCAACCAGATCGCGACGCCCGGCGCGCTGATCGAAATGGAAATCCAGCGCCTGATGCAGGCCGCCCGCCAGGACATGGAGCAGCGCGGCATGAAGGTCAACGAGATGCCCCTCCAGCCGGAATGGTTTGCCGACCAGGCGAAACGCCGCGTGACGCTGGGCCTGATTCTTGCTGAGTTGGTCAAGAGCGAGAACCTGCTGGCCACGCCGGAACAGGTCCGGGCAATGGTCGAAGAAAACGCTCAGAGCTATGAGCATCCGGAAGAGGTCATCCGCTGGTATTACGCCCAACCGCAACGCCTGGGCGAAGTCGAGGGCCTCGTCATGGAGAGCAACGTGGTCGAATGGGTTCTCGGCAAGGCCAAGGTAACTGACAAGGCTGCAGTTTTTGATGAACTGATGGGACAAAAGCAGTAATCTTCCTGATGTCGTCAAAACGACAACTGTCTTGAACGCAACAAACAAGGGCTGACATGAATATCGACAACGCAAGCAACCGGGATCCACAGGCACTCGGCATGGTCCCGATGGTGATCGAACAGAGCGGACGCGGCGAGCGCGCGTTCGACATCTATTCGCGCCTGTTGAAGGAGCGCGTCATCTTTCTCGTCGGCCCGGTCAACGACGCGACGGCCAACCTGGTCGTCGCCCAGTTGCTGTTCCTCGAGGCGGACAACCCGGACAAGGACGTCTATTTCTACATCAACTCGCCAGGCGGCTCGGTCACGGCGGGCATGTCGATCTACGACACCATGCAGTTCATCAAGCCGGATGTATCCACGCTGTGCATCGGCCAGGCCGCCTCGATGGGCGCCTTCCTGCTGTGCGCCGGCGCCAAGGGCAAGCGTTTCGCGCTGCCCAACTCGCGCGTGATGATCCACCAGCCGCTCGGCGGCTTCCAGGGCCAAGCCTCGGATATCGCCATCCACGCCAAGGAAATCTTGTCGATTCGTGATCGCCTGAACCGGATCATGGCCGAGCATACCGGCCAGCCACTGGAACGCATTGAAAAGGATACCGACCGCGACAATTTCCTTTCTGCACAGGAAGCGGCAGAATACGGCTTGATCGACAAGGTATTGACTCGCCGCGACGCGGCTTGACCGGAGAAGTTCGATGTCCAAAGGCAGCCAGGAAAAACTGCTGTACTGCTCCTTCTGCGGCAAGAGCCAGCATGAAGTGAAAAAACTCATCGCCGGCCCGTCGGTGTTCATCTGCGACGAGTGCATCGCGCTGTGCAACGACATCATCCGCGACGAGTTGCCGGAAGAGGCAGCCAAGGCCGGTCGTTCCGACCTGCCGACACCGCGCGAGATCTGCTCTATCCTCGACCAGTACGTGATCGGCCAGGAAGTCGCCAAGCGCATACTCGCCGTCGCGGTCTACAACCATTACAAGCGCCTGCGCCACACTGCCAAGAACACCGGTGACGTGGAACTGTCCAAGAGCAACATCCTGCTCGTCGGTCCCACCGGTTCGGGCAAGACGCTACTCGCCCAGACGCTGGCCCGCCTCCTGAACGTGCCCTTCGTGATGGCCGATGCGACGACATTGACCGAAGCCGGCTATGTCGGCGAGGACGTCGAGAACATCATCCAGAAGCTGCTGCAGAAGTGCGATTACGACATCGAAAAAGCGCAGCAGGGCATCGTCTATATCGACGAAATCGACAAGATTTCGCGCAAGTCCGACAACCCTTCGATCACCCGCGACGTTTCCGGTGAAGGCGTGCAGCAGGCCCTGCTCAAGCTGATCGAAGGCACCGTCGCCTCGATTCCGCCGCAGGGCGGACGCAAGCACCCGAACCAGGACTTCGTCCAGGTCGATACGACCAACATCCTGTTCATTTGCGGCGGCGCCTTTTCCGGCCTCGAAAAAATCATCCAGAACCGTTCCGAAAAGGGCGGCATCGGCTTCGGTGCCGAGGTCAAGAGCAAGGAAGACAAGAAGGCCATCGGCCAGATCCTGCTCGATGCCGAGCCGGAAGATCTCATCAAGTTCGGCCTCATTCCCGAACTGATCGGCCGCCTGCCGGTCGTCGCCACGCTGCAGGAACTGGAAGAACCGGCGCTGATCCAGATTCTGACCGAACCCAAGAACGCCCTGATCAAACAGTACCAGAAGCTGTTCAGCATGGAAGACGTCGAACTGGAAGTCCGCCCCGGCGCCCTTTCCGCCATCGCCAAGAAGGCGCTGTCGCGAAAGACCGGCGCCCGCGGACTGCGCTCGATACTGGAACACGCCCTGCTCGACACGATGTACGAACTCCCGGGCATGGAAAATGTCGAAAAGGTGGTTGTGGACGAAAACATGATCGCCGGCGACACCCCGCCCCTGCTCATTTTCGCCGATCAGCCGAAGGTCTCCGGTTCAAACTGAACCGGGGCTTGAATTGCGGTTTCCCGCCCCCAAGTAGGGGGCTCATACCTATTTCAAAGGCGTCGT
>DATIUN010000101.1:0-3973 GCA_035466795.1 Azonexus sp.
TAGTCGGTGTAGCCGCGGTTGAAGGTCTTGTCCGGCTGCGGGGTGAAGGTCCAGGTGCTCCTGCCGCTGGAGGCGCGGGTAAATTCCGGGTTTTGGGCGATCACATCGTCGAACAGCCTGCGGTAGTGCGCGGTAATGTTCTTGACGTAGCTGAGATCTTTCAGCCTGCCTTCGATCTTGAACGAGCAGACGCCGGCCTGGGCCAGCGCCAGGATGTTTTCGGTCTGGTTGTTGTCCTTCATCGACAGCAGGTGCTGGTTCTCGGTGATCGTCTTGCCCTTGTCGTCGACCAGCGTGTAGGGCAGGCGGCAGGCCTGCGAACACTCGCCGCGATTGGCACTGCGCCCGGTGTGGGCGTGGCTGATGTAGCACTGTCCGGAATAGGCGACACAGAGGGCGCCGTGAACAAAATATTCCAATGCAACAGTTGTGTGCGACGATATGCTGATAATTTCGTTTAATGATAGTTCGCGCGCCAGGACGACCTGCGAGAAGCCGACGTCTTCGAGAAATTTGACCTTTTCCGGGCTGCGGTTGTCGGTCTGCGTGCTGGCGTGCAGCTGGATCGGCGGCAGATCCATTTCAAGCAGGCCCATGTCCTGGATGATCAGTGCATCGGCACCAGCCTCGTAAAGCTGCCAGGCGAGTTGCCGGCTTTCTTCAAGTTCGTCGTCGCGCAGGATGGTGTTCAGCGCGACGAAAACCTTGGCCCGGTAGCGGTGGGCAAAATCGCACAGGCGTCGGATTTCGGCGACATCGTTGCCGGCACCGTAACGCGCACCGAAAGCCGGGCCGCCGATATAGACGGCGTCGGCACCGTGCTTGATGGCTTCGATGCCGAAATCGGCATTTTTGGCCGGCGCGAGGAGTTCGAGGGGGTGCTGGGGGCGGGTCATCGCACGTTAGTACGTGAAGCGCGGGGCAAGTTCTTCGATATTGAACTCGCGCAGGATAGCTGTAGCGCGCTCGCGGGCATTCTGTCGCGGTCGACCACCGTTTTTGGCCGTTTTCGAGGCGATGATCAGCTCGTTTTTCATCGAATGCTCCCAGCCGACCAGTTCGGTCACGGTGACGTCGTAGCCGTGCGATTCGAGCAGCAGGCAGCGCAGCACGTTGGTCAGGTGGCTGCCGAGTTCGCGGGTGTGGATCGGGTGTCGCCAAAGTTCGGACAGCGGTGTCCGGGCCAGTGATTCGTTCTTTTTCGTTCGCATTGCAGCGGCGACTTCGGCCTGGCAGCAAGGCACGAGGACGATATGCCGGGCGTCCTTGGCCAGCGCGAAACGGATCGCGTCGTCGGTCGCCGTGTTGCAGGCGTGTAGCGCGGTGACGACATCGACGCGTTCCGGCAACTCGGCCGAGGTCAGCGAATCCTCGACCGTACAGGCGAGGAAGCGCATACGCTCAAAGCCAAGCCGGGCGGCCAGTTCGCGGGATTTCTCGACCAATTCCGGGCGGCTTTCGATGCCGATGATTTCGCCGCTGGCACGTTCCTTGATACAGAGATCGTAGAGGATGAAGCCGAGATAGGACTTGCCGGCCCCGTGGTCGACCAGCGTTTCGGCGCCATCCAGCAGCGGTTCGATGAACTGGTAGAGGTGGTAGACCTGCTTGAGCTTGCGCCGGGTGTCCTGGTTGAGCTTGCCGTCGCGGGTCAGGATGTGCAGTTCCTTGAGCAGTTCGATGGACTGCCCGGGACGGATTTCCGGGATCGCGGCGGGCGGGTTCTGCTTTTTCATAGGGCGCGATTATCGCATTCAAACTTCTATGACTTTCGTGTCAACCGAATTGAAATCGCGTCGTTATTAGGCTCATGGTGATACTTCACCGCACTTGAATACGGAGAAATAAATGGGCAGTTTGAGCAACGAATCCTTCGAGCAGTTTCTGGATTCCCTGAAAAAAGCTGGCATTACCATTTCCAACGAAGCCGAACTGCGCGAGCGGCTGGCTGAAGCACAACGCTGGCGTTACGCCTTCCAGACACTGGCTGCCAACGGCAAGGTCATCGGTATCAACTTCGAAGACCATTCCGATGGTCGCAACGAAGCCGAGATCGACCGCGCCTTCAGCGAGTTCCAGTTCCCGGAAAAAACCAAGGCGGTTTTCTCCGCCAACCTGAAGCACTGATCACGGTTTGTAGTGCCTTGCAGTAGCGGGGCACGAAAGAGAAACGGGCGCCAAGCGGCGCCCGTTTTGCGTTGACTGCTACGGTCAACCCGAAAAAAAGGCCGAAATTGATATTCCGGCCATCCGTTTTTAGCGGGTAATCGGCTTGTAGCGGATGCGCTTCGGTTTGGCCCCTTCTTCACCGAGGCGGCGCTTCTTGTCTTCCTCGTATTCCTGGAAGTTGCCGGTGAAGAAATTCCATTGCGAATCGCCCTCGGCGGCCAGAATATGGGTACAGATGCGGTCGAGGAACCAGCGATCGTGCGAGATGACCAGCGCACATCCGGGGAACTCCAGCAGGGCGTCTTCCAGCGCGCGCAGGGTTTCGACGTCGAGGTCGTTCGACGGTTCGTCGAGCAGCAGCACGTTGCCGCCGGTCATCAGCGTCTTGGCCAGGTGCAGCCGCCCGCGTTCGCCGCCGGACAGATTGCCGACCTGCTTGCCCTGATCGCCACCCTTGAAATTGAAGCGGCCGATGTAAGCGCGGCTCGGCATCTCGAATTTGCCGATTTGCAGGATGTCGCTGCCCTGCGCCAGTTCCTCGAATACCGTCTTGCTGCCATCGAGGCAGTCGCGTGACTGGTCGACGTAGGCCATCTTCACGGTGGGGCCGATGATGACTTCGCCGGAGTCCGGCTGTTGCTGGCCGGTGATCATCTTGAACAGCGTCGATTTGCCGGCGCCGTTGGGGCCGATGATGCCGACGATGGCGCCGGCCGGGACATTGAAGCTCAGGTTGTCCATCAGCAGCTTGTCACCAAAGGATTTGGTGACGCCGTTGAATTCGATGACCTTGTCGCCCAGGCGCTCGCCGACCGGAATGAAGATTTCCTGCGTCTCGTTGCGCTTCTGGTATTCCTGGCTGGACAGTTCCTCGAAGCGGGCGATGCGCGACTTGCTCTTGGCTTGGCGGGCTTTCGGATTGGAACGGACCCACTCCAGTTCCTGCTTCATCGCCTTCATGTGGGCGTCGATCTGCTTGTTTTCGGTTTCCAGACGGGCTTCCTTCTGCTCCAGCCAGGAAGAGTAATTGCCCTTGTACGGAATGCCGTGGCCGCGGTCGAGTTCGAGAATCCACTCGGCGGCGTTGTCGAGGAAATAGCGGTCGTGGGTGACGGCGACGACGGTACCGGGGAAGCGGACGAGGAACTGTTCCAGCCATTCGACCGATTCGGCGTCAAGGTGGTTGGTCGGCTCGTCGAGCAGCAGCATGTCCGGTTTGGCGAGCAGCAGCTTGCACAGCGCGACGCGACGCTTTTCGCCGCCGGAGAGCACGCCGATCACGGCATCCCATGGCGGCAGGCGCAGCGCGTCGGCCGCCAGTTCCATCTGCGCTTCGGTGTCGGCGCCGGCGGTGGCGATGATCGCCTCCAGCCGCGCCTGTTCTTCGGCCAGCTTGTCGAAATCGGCGTTTTCGTCAGCGTAAGCCGCGTAGACCTCATCCAGCTTGGCCTGCGCCTGCATGACTTCGCCGAGCGCCGATTCGACTTCTTCCTTGACCGTCTTGGCCGGGTCGAGTTGCGGTTCCTGCGGCAGGTAGCCGATTGAGACGCCGGCCAGGTGCTGCACCTCGCCGTCGTATTCCTTGTCGACGCCGGCCATGATCCTCAGCACGGTGGATTTGCCGGAACCGTTCAGGCCGAGCAGACCGATCTTGGCGCCGGGGAAGAAGGAGAGGGAAATATCCTTGATGATCTGGCGCTTGGGCGGAACGATCTTGCTCACGCGGAGCATGGACATGACGTATTGAGCCATTTGGTAAGCCTGTTATTGAGGGGGTATGTCGAAAGGTGAAATCGTCAGCGGC
>DATIUN010000102.1:0-3106 GCA_035466795.1 Azonexus sp.
GGCTCTTCGAGTCGTGGGCAATGAAAGGTATCGGCATTCTCGATGCCAATACTGATCTGGCGCGGCAATTGATCGCCAAATATGGCGAACAGGACGGTGGTGTCCGCTTTCCGCTGGAAGCCTGGCTGGCGTTGTCGATGATTTACGACATCCGGGCGATTCAGGAGTTGCCGGAGTGGAAGCGCTGAGGCAGCTCCCACGCCGGCCTTGCTGAAACCCGGGATGGCGCCAGTCGCCACCGGCATGAACCGTCTATCCGCTTGTACCAGCCTCGTACGATGACAGCGTCACCCCGGCGTGGGTGAGTACCTCGCGCAGTTGCTTGATGTCCGTCTTGCTGCAGGTGTTGCTGTTGTGCGGATGGTGCAGGAAGGCCTCGACCTTGTTCAGGGTGATCTTGAAGCGCGCGCCGTGGGCGGATTCGACTTCGGCGCCAAGGTGGTGAAGCAGGGATTCGATTTCGCGCCAGTGGATGTTGGCGCTTGGTGGATCCTGGAAGATGCTGCGCATCAGGTGGGCATGCTTGTGGCTCATGTAGGTACTCCGAAATTTTGCACCGACATTTTATGCCTGTTGTCCCCCGAGGGGATTTCCCGCGGGTTGCGGTCGACCGTCAGGAAAGGGCGATTTTCAGCAGTGCCAGGCAGAGCAGGGTATAGCCGGCGGCGACGAGGTCGTCGGCCATGACGCCGAAGCCGTTCTTGACGTGCTGGTCGAAATAGCGGGCTGGTTGCGGCTTGGTGATGTCGAAGAGGCGGAACAGCGCGAAAGCGGCGGTCTGCCAGAGCAAGGTGTCGGGCGTCAGCAGCAGGACCAGCCAGAAGGGGACGATTTCATCCCAGACGATGCTGCCGTGGTCGGGGTCGCCGAGCGCCTTGCCGGTCTTGTCGATGACCCAGATGCCGAGCAGATAGGCGGCGGCAAACGCCCACAGCAGCGTGAAGTCCGAAAAGTGCGGGTGGAACAGGTTGAAGCTGAGCCATGCGAACAGCGTGCCGAAGGTGCCGGGCGCCCACGGCGCGAGACCGCTGCCACAGCCGAGGGCGAGAAAATGCGCCGGGTGGGCGAGGAGGAACTTGATGCTGGGCGCGGTTCTGGAGGATTCAGCCAAAGTGGTCGTAGCCTCGCCGGGTGAATTCGATGGGATTGTGCTCGGGGTCGTAGACTGTGACTTCGCCGGCCGCACCGGCGACCATGCTGCCGATGCACCACAGCGGCAGTTCGAGACGCGCGGCGATCTGGCCGACGGCCTGAGCCTGTGCGGGGGGTGTCGTGAAGCAGAGTTCATAGTCGTCGCCGCCGGCCAGCTGGCATTCGAGGGCAAGGCGCCGGAGGTCGGCGTCGTAGCTTTCGCCGCTTCCAGCCAGTTCCCGCAGGTGCGGCAATTGAACGAGGTGCACGGCGGCGGCCAGGCCGGAGCGTTCGCCGATATGCCCGAGGTCGGCGAGCAGGCCGTCGGAAACGTCGATGGCCGCCGATGCCACGCCGACCAGTGCCTGGCCGAGGGCAACGCGCGGTCGCGGCTTTTCCAGCGCACTGACGCACAGGCGATTCCACGGTTCCGGCAGCGCGATTCGCCCCTGCAACTGGGCGAGGCCGAGGCTGGCGAGGCCGGGGCGGCCGGAAACCCAGACCAGGTCGCCGGCCTGCGCGCCGTCGCGGCGCAGTGCCTGGCCCGGCGCGCATTCGCCAAGCGCGGTGATGCAGAGATTGAGCGGCCCGCGCGTCGTGTCGCCGCCGACGACATCGACGCCGTATTCGGCGGCGCAGGCGAAGAAGCCTTCGGCGAATTTGGCGATCCACGGCTCGTCGACCGCCGGCAGGCTGCCGGCGAGCAGCGCCCAGCGCGGCGTGGCGCCCATCGCGGCAAGGTCGGAGATGTTGACCGCCAGCGCTTTCCAGCCGAGGTTTCCGGGATCCGTATCAGGCAGGAAATGCGTACCGGCGACCAGCATGTCGGTGGTGATGGCGAGCTGCTTGCCGGGTGTCGGCTGCAGCAGGGCGCAATCGTCGCCGGGGCCGAGGATGGCCGAGGGCGTCGCCCGGGCGAAATATTTGTCGATGAGGGCGAATTCGCCGGGCATCAACGGCCCTTTTTCTTGGCTTCCACTTCCGCCGGGCGCACTTCGGCCGCGACCTTGTCGAGCACGCCATTGACGTACTTGTGGCCATCGGTGCCGCCAAAGGCCTTGGTCAGCTCGATGGCTTCGTTGATGATCACGCGGTAGGGCGTTTCCGGATTCTGCACCAGCTCGCAGGCACCCATCAGCATGACACAGGCTTCGATCGGCGAGAGTTCCCTGAACGGGCGGTCGATGTGGGTCGTCACCAGCGCCGTCAGTTTTTCCTGCTGGCCGATGACGCCGCGCAGCGTGGCGACGAAGAATTCGCGGTCGGCCCTGGCGAAATCGTCCATCTCGGGAATCTGGGCCTCGATGGCGGCTTCGTCGGCACCACCGACCCGCCACTGGTACAGGCCTTGGAGGACGAATTCGCGGGCGCGGCGGCGGGCCGACTTGGGCGGCGCCTTGGGTTGTTCCTGCGGCGGTGCGGCGTCGCCGGTGAAGGTGGTCATTGGGCGAGCGCTTTATGAAGGTTGGCCATCTCGACCGCCGCCTGGGCGCAGTCGCGGCCCTTCTCGCGCATGCGGCCTTCCGCCTGCTCGTCGGTTTCGCAGGTCAGGATGCCGTTGGCGATCGGCACGCCGGTATCGAGCTGGACGTCCATGATGGCGCGGCAGGAATCGTTCGAAACCACCTCGAAATGGTAGGTCTCGCCGCGGATGACGGCGCCGAGCGCGACCAGCGCGTCGAAGCGGCCGCTTTGCGCCATGACTTGCAGCACGAGCGGGATTTCCAGCGCGCCCGGCACGTTGGCGATCTCCATGTCGCCGTCGGCGACGCCGAGGCGCTTCAGTTCGGCGATGCTGGACGAGAGCAGGCCTTCGCAGACCGGCAGGTTGAAACGGCTCATGACGATGCCGATGCGCAGACCGGCGCCGGCGAGGGAGTTGTCGTATTCGTGGATGTTGTCGAAGCGGGACATGGCTTAGAGCTCCGCGGGAGAGGGGACGAAACCGGTGACTTCGAGGTCGAAGCCGGTCATG
>DATIUN010000103.1:0-3226 GCA_035466795.1 Azonexus sp.
TCGGCACCCTGCTCGTCGTAGCGGCGGGCAATCTCGATCGGATCGCCGGCGTCACGCAGGTCGACGAAATTGGTGCCCTTGACGACCCGGCCCGCCGTGACATCGAGACAGGGAATGATGCGCTTGGCGAGCATCAGGCGCCCAACTCGTCGGCCAGTTGCTGCGCGGCCTGGAAGTCGAGCGAACCGTCATAGACGGCACGACCGGCGATGGTGCCGACGATGCCTTCGCTTTCGACGGCGCACAAGGCCTTGATGTCGTCCAGACTGGACAGGCCGCCGGAGGCGATGACGGGAATGGTCAACGCCTGCGCCAGACGCACGGTGGCCTCGACATTCAGTCCGGACAGCATGCCGTCACGGCCGATGTCCGTGTAGATGATCGACTCGACGCCGTAATCCTCGTATTTCTTGCCGAGATCGACGACATCGTGGCCGGTCAGCTTGGACCAGCCATCGGTCGCCACCTTGCCGTCTCTGGCGTCGAGCCCGACGATGATGTGGCCGGGGAAGGCGGTGCACGCGTCGTGCAGGAAACCGGGGTTCTTGACCGCCGCGGTGCCGATGATCACGTAGCTCAACCCGTCGTCCAGGCAGCGCTCGATGGTGTCAAGGTCGCGGATGCCGCCGCCCAGTTGCACCGGAATGTCGTCGCCGACTACCTTGAGGATGGCCTTGATCGCCGATTCGTTCTTCGGCTTGCCGGCGAAGGCGCCGTTGAGGTCGACCAGATGCAGCCGGCGCGCGCCCTGGGCAACCCAGTGCCTGGCCATTTCCGCCGGGCTGTCGGAGAACACGGTGGCCTGTTCCATCAGGCCCTGCTTGAGACGGACGCACTGGCCGTCCTTGAGATCGATGGCGGGGATAATCAGCATGGGATTTGGATGAGAATGAACTCGACAGACGTTGTCCTACGGACGCCACTCGACGAAATTTTTCAGAAGCCGCAAGCCGTCCTGAGCGCTTTTCTCGGGGTGGAATTGAACGGCGAAGATATTATCCCGCCCCACCGCACAGGTAAAGGGGATGCCGTACTCGGTCGTTCCCGTCACCACCGAGGAGTCGGCCGGCTGCACGCAATAGCTATGCACGAAATAGAAGCGGGCGCCATCGGCAATCCCGTCCCACAAGGCATGCGGCTTCTGCTGCACGCGGTTCCAGCCCATGTGCGGCACCTTGAGGCGCTGTCCATTGCGGTCGACCATCTTTTCGTCCGGAAACCGCCGCACGTCACCGGCAAAGACGCCGAGCCCGGCGACATCGCCTTCCTCGCTGTGCTCGAAGAGCATCTGCAGGCCGATGCAGATGCCGAGAAACGGCTTGTCCCGGGCGGCTTTCAGCACGGCGGCACGCAAGCCGCGTGCATCGAGTTCGCGCATGCAGTCGGGCATCGCGCCCTGCCCCGGAAAGACCACGCGCTCGGCGCCGGCCACCACCGCTGGATCGGCGGTGACGATGACTTCCTTGCCACCCGCGACATGCTCGAGCGCCTGCGACACCGAGCGCAGGTTGCCCATGCCGTAGTCGATGACGGCAACGGTATTGCCAGCGGTCTTGCCAACACTCACAGCGAACCCTTGGTCGACGGCATGGCGCCGGCCATGCGCGGATCGGGCGTCGTCGCCATGCGCAATGCCCGGCCGAAGGCCTTGAAAACGGTCTCCGCCTGATGGTGAGCATTGACGCCGCGCAGGTTGTCGATGTGCAGGGTGATGCCGGCATGGTTGACCAGCCCCTGGAAGAATTCATTGACCAGATCGACATCGAACTGGCCGATCATCGCCCGCGTGAACGGGACGTCGAATTCCAGCCCGGGACGCCCGGAAAGGTCGATCACGACGCGCGACAAGGCCTCGTCCAGCGGCACGTAGCTGTGGCCGTAACGGGTCAGGCCCTTCTTGTCGCCCCAGGCCTTCGCCAGCGCCTGACCGATGGTAATGCCGATATCTTCGACCGTGTGGTGGGCGTCGATATGGAGGTCGCCGACCGCCTGCACATCGAGGTCGATCAGCCCGTGGCGGGCGATCTGGTCGAGCATGTGATCGAGGAAGGGCACGCCGGTGGCGAATTTCCCCTGTCCGGTGCCATCGAGATCGAGACGCACGGTCACCTGCGTCTCCAGGGTATTACGGATGATTTCGGCGTTACGCATGACTTGAGGCCGCAAAAGGCGTTGGAATGGAGGGCCATGATACCATTTCGCCCTCATTTAAGCTTTCCGTGAATATCCCATGAGTCGCTTCTGGAGCAGGGTCGTCGGCACCCTCACCCCCTACGTGCCGGGCGAGCAGCCCAAGATCGCCAACCTGATCAAGCTCAACACCAACGAGAACCCCGACCCGCCCTCGCCAAAGGTGCTGGCGGCGATCCAGGCGGAACTCGGCGCCGACACCGCACGCCTGCGCCTCTACCCCGATCCCAACGCCGATCTGCTCAAGTCCGCCGTCGCCCGGCTGCACGGCGTGACGCCACAGCAGGTTTTCGTCGGCAACGGCTCGGACGAAGTGCTGGCCCACGTCTTCATGGCGCTGTTGAAGCACGAGGCGCCGATTCTCTTCCCGGACATCACCTACAGCTTCTACCCGGTCTACTGCGGGCTGTACGGCGT
Source organism: Azonexus sp. (assembly GCA_035466795.1). Classification (GTDB taxonomy): domain Bacteria; phylum Pseudomonadota; class Gammaproteobacteria; order Burkholderiales; family Rhodocyclaceae; genus Azonexus. The sequence continues at coordinate 2,608 of DATIUN010000103.1, forward strand.
CGATTACGTCACCGTGCCGCTGGCCGACGATTTCAGCATCGACCCGGCTGATTACATGCAGCCCAACGGCGGCATCATCTTCCCCAATCCGAACGCGCCGACCGGCCGCCTGCTGGCGGTCGCCGCAATCGAGCGAATATTGAAGGCCAACCCGGATTCGGTCGTCGTCGTCGACGAAGCCTATGTCGATTTCGGCGGCGAGACCGCCATTTCGCTGGTGGATCACCACGACAACCTGCTGGTCGTGCACACGCTGTCCAAATCCCGTTCGCTGGCCGGCCTCCGCGTCGGCTTCGCCGTCGGCCACCCGGCGCTGATCGAGGCGCTGGAACGGGTCAAGAACAGCTTCAACTCCTACCCGCTCGACCGCCTGGCGATCGCCGGCGCTGTCGCCGCGCTGGACGATGCAGAGCATTTCGAGCGCACACGGCAGGCGGTCATCGCCACCCGCGACACATTGACCGCAGAACTCCAGTCGCTCGGCTTCGACGTCCTGCCCTCGGCCGCCAACTTCATTTTCGCCCGCCATCCGCAGCGCGATGCCGCACAACTGGCACAGGCGTTGCGTGAGCGGAGCATCATCGTCCGCCACTTCAGACTGCCGCGCATCGACCAGTTC
>DATIUN010000104.1:0-5112 GCA_035466795.1 Azonexus sp.
CATGGCACTCTGGCTCGACGCGCAGAACCGCCTGATCAAGGCCGACGAACTTTTTTCCGGCACCCTGACGCAAACCAGCGTTTACCCCCGGGAGGTGGTCAAGGCCGCGCTCGCCAACAATGCGGCGGCAGTCATCCTCGCCCACAATCACCCCTCCGGCGTCGCCGAGCCGTCGCCGGCCGACGAAATGCTGACGCGGAACCTCAAGGCAGCGCTGGCCATGGTCGATGTGAAGGTGCTCGATCACTTCATCGTCGCCGGCAACGGCACGCCGCTCTCGTTTGCTGAGCGCGGCCTTTTGTAGAAAAGACAAAAAATGCTTGAACTAACCGGGGGTTCTTGGCTATACTCGCGGGCTTTCTTCTAGCGAATTCTGGAGCACCAATCATGGCGCGAGTCTGCCAAGTAACGGGAAAAGCCCCGATGGTTGGGAACAAAGTTTCCCACGCCAACAATAGAACGAAGCGTCGTTTCCTGCCGAACCTGCAGTATCGTCGTTTCTGGGTCGAGTCTGAAAACCGCTTCCTGCGCCTGCGCGTTTCCAACGCCGGCCTGCGTCTTATCGACAAGAACGGCATCGACGCCGTCCTCGCCGATCTGCGCGCGCGCGGCGAAGTCTGATTAAGGAAGGATAGATAAAATGGCTAAAGGCGGTCGCGAAAAGATCAAGCTGGAATCCACGGCTGGTACCGGGCACTTCTACACCACCTCCAAGAACAAGCGCACGACGCCTGAGAAACTGGAGATGATGAAGTACGACCCGAAGGCCCGCAAGCACGTTGCTTACAAGGAAGTGAAGCTGAAGTAATTCGGCACGCTCCAGCTTTCGACGAACCCGCCTTCCGGCGGGTTTTGTTTTTTTGGCTACGCCTGTTTGCTGCGCATGAGCAACACTGCGTAGCCAACGATCCCGGCGAATACCAGTAACGACCAGTTGGCCATCGACAGGCCGAGGAACTCCCATTCGCGGCTGGTGCAAAAGCCGGTGGCCAGGAACAGATCCGGCCACTGCATACCCAGCCAGTCGACCAGACGCTCGATCAGATTCGGATCGCTGTAGCCACACTCGGTCGCCAGCAGCGGAAAGGCCTGCATCCAGGTCTGGTAGCCCGCAACCGCCACGCCGCCGGCCGCTAGTGCGGCGATCATTGCCGACCACAACAAGCGCCCGCCGGGGAGCATCACGCCGGCCAGTGCGACCAGCCCGATGACCAGGTAGAGCAGGCGCTGAAAAATGCACAGCGGACAGGGCGCCAGCCGCAACAGGTGTTGCAGTTCCATGCCCGCCGCCACGAGTCCGAACACCCCGAGCGCCAGCGTGGCAAACCATGCCCTGACGGGCACCTCACGCCAGTGCATAGCTCCGCATGCGGATCGACATGTCCTGCAACTGGCGGATGCCGGAGGCCTCGGCTTTCTGGCACCAGGTCTGGAGTTCGGCGACCAGTTGCTCGCGACTTGCGTTGGTGCGATTCCACAACGCGGTCAGTTCGTCGCGCATGGTGTAGAAAGTGGCGAGGTTCTGGCTGTTTGCCAGCATCCCGTCGAGCCTTTTGCGCCATTCCTCGGGAATCTGGCGCACATCGACTTCCAGCCACTGCTTGAGACCCTTGTAGTTGGCCTTGTCCTGCAGTTTGGCCAGTTCCTCCCGATACAGCTTCCGCATCAGGCTTGCATAGCGCGCCAGCACGTCGTGGCGATGGTTGATGACCGCTTCCAGCGTATTGCCATCGACCACCGGGCGTAGCGCGCCGATTCTCGGCACCGGCGCCAGTTTCTTCACCCTGGCCAGGCCCAGCGCGGCCAGGATGCGGATGTACATCCAGCCAATGTCGAACTCGTACCAGCGATTGGACAGCTTGGCCGAGGTCGCGAACGCATGGTGATTGTTGTGGAGTTCCTCGCCGCCGATGAAGATGCCCACCGGGAAGATGTTGGTCGAGGCGTCGGCGCAATTGAAATTGCGATAGCCCCGGTAGTGCCCGAGGCCGTTGATCACGCCGGCAGCCCAGAAGGGAATCCAGGCAACCTGCGCGACCCACATCAGGACGCCTGGCACGGCGCCGAACAGAACGACGTCGATGATCAGCATCAGGACGATGCCGGCCTTCTGGCCCGGCCCGTAAATACGCCGCTCCAGCCAGTCATCAGGTGTGCCGTGGCCGTAGCGGCGCAGGGTTTCCTGGTTGCGTGCTTCCTTGACGTAGAGAAAAACGCCGCCCCACAACACCCGGTTGATTCCCAGCACCTGCGGGCTGTGCGGATCTTCCGCAGTCTCGCACTTGGCGTGATGCTTGCGATGCACTGCCGCCCATTCCCTGGTTCCCATGCCGGTGGTCAGCCACAGCCAGAAACGGAAGAAGTGCGATGGCAGGGGCGACAGGTCGAGCGCGCGGTGGGCCTGATGGCGGTGCAGAAAGATGGTGACGGAAGCGATGGTGAGGTGCGTCAAGCCGAGGAGCGCCAGCCCATAGCCCCACCAGGGCAGATCAAAAACACCGGATGACATACAGTCCCTTGAAAATAAGTCGCAGGCGGCATTCTAAGGCATGGGCAAGACCACGACCAAGGGGCGTGGCGGCCTTCCGCAACAAATCCGGAAAATGGCGTTTCGGCGCCGTCGACCGCACCCTTCAGGCGAAGGCGCCAGTGCCTCAGGCAGCCTTCCGGTGCGACAGGGTAGACCACCGCACGGGCCGCCGTTAAGATTGGCGGATGAATACACGCATACTGCTGGTCGAAGACGACGAACGCCTGGCCGAACTAACGGCCGAGTACCTTACCAAGAACGATCTGCAGGTGAGCATCGAGCCGCGCGGCGACACCGCCGAGGCCCGCATCGTCGCCGAGCAGCCTGATCTGGTCATACTCGACGTCATGCTGCCGGGCAAGGACGGCTTCGAGGTCTGCCGCGCCGTGCGCCCGCATTATCGCGGCGTGATCCTGATGCTGACCGCGCGCGACGAGGATTTCGACCAGATCCTCGGCCTCGAGATGGGCGCCGACGACTACATCGCCAAGCCCGTCCAGCCACGCTTGCTGCTCGCCCGCATCAAGGCGCTGCTGCGGCGCCTGCCGGTCGCCGGTGAACGCCCGGCCGGCGAAGCCGAAAAGATGGTCTTCGGCCAGTTCCGCATCAGCCAGGCAACACGCACCGCCGCCTTGGGCAATGAAACGATCGACCTGACTACCGCCGAGTTCGATCTCCTCTGGTTGCTCGCCTCGCATGCCGGCAACGTCCTGTCGCGCGACGACCTGCTGCAGGAACTGCGCGGCATTGGCTTTGACGGCCTGGACCGCTCGATCGACGCGCGCATCTCGCGCCTGCGCAAGAAACTGAACGACGACCCGGAGAACCCGACGCGCATCAAGACCGTGCGCGGCAAGGGTTATCTGTTCAGCAAGCATGACTGGAACTGAACCCGGCGACGGGCGCGAAAAAAGCCAGGGTCTTGTCCGCTCGCTTTTCCGTGTCTCGCTGCCGCGCTGGCGCGGCGGACGCTACAGCCTGTCCAAGCTGTTCTTCAATTTCTACCTGCTGGCGATGGGCTCCTTCGTCGCCATCGCCTTCACCGCCGACTTCATCATCTCCACGGCACAGCGCGGCATTACTGACGACTACGCGCGCCGCTTCATGCGCGGCACGATCACGCTGATCGAGGATGAGCTTTACCGCATTCCGCGTCGCGAATGGGAAGACAAAGTCAAGGAAATCGACGAGAAATTCTCGTACCGCCTGGGCATCGTCGAACGCATCACCCTCGACAGCACCCTGACGCCAAAGCAGGTTACCAAGCTGGATGCCGGCGACATCGCCATCGACCATGATGGCGACATCATGTACCGCCGTCTGGGAACCAGCAGCAAGGTTCTCGTGGTCGGCCCGCTGGCTGCCAACCGCAACCCTGAAACCAACGAAAGGTTGCCACTCGAACTGCGCTTGCGGCTGCTCACCTGGAGCCTGATCGGCGTCATCTTCGGCATCGCCCTGTGGTTCTGGGTACGGCCGATCTGGCGCGACCTGGAAGCCTTGCGCCAGACCGCGCGCGACCTCGGCGACGGCGACTTCGAGGCACGTTCGCCGGCGGCCCGCAGCCAGCTCTTCGCGCCACTGTCAGACACCATGAACAGCATGGCCGAGCGGGTGCAGCAACTGCTCGCCACCCACCGCGAACTGTCCTCGGCCATCTCCCATGAACTGCGGACGCCGATCGCCCGCATGCGTTTCGCCCTCGAAATGCTCTCCGACACCGACGACCGTGCCGAGCGCGAGCGCCTGTGGGCAATGATGGAAGGCGACCTCGACGAACTCGACCACCTGATCGATACCAGCCTGACCTATGCCCGATTCGAGCGCGAAGCCCCGGAACCGCATTTCTCCAGCGTGCGCTTCGCCGACTGGCTGAGCGACGAAGTCGATGCCGTCCGCCTGCTCGGACGCGACCTGAAGATCACGGTCGACACCGCAAAACTGCCCGAAAACCTGGCTGTCGATGTCGATCGCAAGGCGATGCCCTATGCCCTGCGCAACCTGCTGCGCAACGCCTTCAAATACGCGAGCGTGCAGATTATCGTCAGTGCCGAACTTCGCGAGGGAAACATCGTCGTCCATGTCGACGACGACGGCATCGGCATTCCGCCAGAAGACCGCGAAAGCGTCTTCTCGGCGTTCACCCGGCTCGACCGCTCGCGCGACCGCGCTACTGGCGGTTACGGGCTCGGGCTGGCGATTACCCGGCGCGTACTCGAACTGCATGGCGGCAGCGCGACCGCCGATGCTTCGCCGCTCGGGGGCGCACGCTTCACGCTGGCTTGGCCGCTGGCGCAATAGCCGGCGTTACAAAGCGTCACGGAAGATCATCCCCCGTTACGTCTGGGCAACGCGCCCGCAACAGACGCGACAACAGCCGGACAATAGACTCGGGGCATGGATAATCAGCAGAGCAGGTACAGCGAAAGCAATGACATGAACGAAATCAACATCAACCGTTTCATCGAGGCAGCCCGACAATATCTGTTTGGGCTGTTCCCGGCCGACGCCATGCGGACGAGCGCCAGCAAGGTCCGGTAATGGCCTTCGCCGACAACCTGCCGATCAATGAAAGCCTCGGT
>DATIUN010000105.1:0-4444 GCA_035466795.1 Azonexus sp.
CGGCGACCAGCAGGCCATGGTTGGCGAGCAGGCACGCGCGACGCCCGGCCATCGCCTGCAATGCCGCGGTCGACAGTTCCTGCGAGCCGAAAATGGCGTAGTCGGCGCAGCGGATGGTGTCGCCGCCGAAGCGGGCGATCATGTAATGGAAGGGCGGAATGTCGCGGCGCAGACAGGCGAGGCTGACGGCGAACGGCGAATGGGCGTGCAGCACGGCGCTGACTTCCGGCCGGCTGGCGTAGAGGTCGCGGTGGAAGCGCCATTCCGAGGACGGCTTGCGCCGGCCCCGGTGGCTGCCGTCGAGCGCCATCAGCGGAATGTCGTCGGCGACCAGCGTGTCGTAGGGCATGCCGGTCGGCGTGATATGGAAGCCGTCACCGGCGCGCACGCTGACGTTGCCCGCCGTGCTGCGGTTGAGGCCGTTGACGCCCATGGCGAGGGCGGTGGCGATCAGTTGGTCGCGCAGTTCAGTCATCGCTTTCTTCCGGATAGAGCGCCAGCAGACCTTCGCGGCTGGCCGCGCAGACGCCGCGTTCGGTGATGATGGCCTTGACCAGCCAGCCGGGGGTGACGTCGAAAGCCGGGTTGGCGACATCCTCGCCGGCCGGCAACTGGCGCAGCGCCGAAGGCTGGCCGTGGGTGTCGAGGCCATGGACGAAACGGAATTCATCGCCTTCGCGCTCCTCGATCGGGATGTCAGCGCCTTCCGGGCAGGCGAAGTCGATGGTCGAGCGCGGCGCGGCGACGTAGAAAGGAATGCCGTTGTCGGCGCAGGCCAGCGCCTTGAGGTAAGTGCCCACTTTGTTGGCAACGTCGCCGTTGGCGGCGATGCGGTCGGCGCCGACGATCACCGCGTCGACGCGGCCCTGACGCATCAGCAGACCGGCGGCGTTGTCGGCGATCAGCGTGTGCGGCACGCCGTGGTGTTCGAGTTCCCAGGCGGTGAGCAGGCCCTGATTGCGCGGGCGGGTTTCGGAAACCCAGACATGCGCCGGCACACCGGCATCGTGCGCGGCGTAGATCGGCGACAGGGCGGTGCCCCAATCGACGGTGGCCAGCCAGCCGGCATTGCAGTGAGTCATCACGTTCAGCGTCTGGCCGTCGGCGACGATCAGGTCTTTCCAGAGCTTCAGGCCATGCTGGCCGATGGCGGCGTTCTGGGCCACATCTTCATCGGCAATCGCCCCGGCTTCCTGCCACGCAGCCTGGTGGCGGGCTTCCGGTCCCAGCGGCTGCAATACGTTTTCCATGCGCGCCAGGGCCCAGTGCAGATTGACTGCCGTCGGGCGCGTCGACCGCAAAAGCGCCGCTGCTTCGGCCAGGCGCCGATCGGAAGCCTCGAATTCCAGCGCAATCGCCAGCCCGTAGGCGGCGGTGGCGCCGATCAGCGGGGCACCGCGCACCTGCATGGCGCGGATGGCGTGCGCCGCTTCTTCAAGGGTGGAGACGCGCGCCCAATGCAACGCATGCGGCAGGCGGGTCTGGTCGATGATGTCGATCGCGTTCTGCGCCGGATGCGCGCGCAGGGTACGGGTGGGGATGCCGTCGATGTTCATGGTTCAGGCAGTCGTGGAGTTGGTGCGCAGCCAGGCGGCGAATTCGGCTTCGCTGATTTCACCGGCGGCGAGGGCGAGCATGGTGCTGACACAGTTGGCATCTTCGGCTTGCAACTGGTAGCCGTTGAGCGCGAGAAAAAGCTCGGCGCAGACAAATGCAGTACGTTTGTTGCCATCGATGAACGGGTGATTGCGGGCGATGCCGAAGCCATAGGCGGCCGCCAGGCCAGCGGCCTCACCGTCGTAGGCGGCCAGGTTGAGCGGACGCGCCAGGGCCGAGGCCAGCAACCCGGGATCGCGCACACCGGCTGAACCGCCGTGCTCGGCAAGTTGTGCTTCATGCACGGCCCAGACGACGGATTCTTCAATCCACGTCCATTGATTCATTTGGCCAGCTCGTGCAGCACGTTGCGGCGTGTCTTCATAATCTTGCGAGCGGCTTCCATCTGCTTTTCGAATGCCGGATCGAAAGGTGTCAGGCGGACGCCATCCGGCGATTCGGTCGCATAGACGGTGTCGCCCTTTTCCACATGCAGCTTGGCCAGCAGTTCCTTGGGCAGGACGACGCCGACCGAATTGCCGATCTGGGTCAGTTTGAGTGCGAACATGGCAATCTCCACGCTTGTTATAACGGATGTAATACTACGCTGTTTTTCGCCCCGTGGTTGCCAGCGGGGCCGCCTTGGCGCATGATTTTCACCTTCTTTTCACGGTCGACCGCGACCGTAGGGAGTGCAGGGCCAACATGCAAACCCCGATCCGCATCGATTCCCGCTTCCCGCACATGGGGACGACCATCTTCACCGTGATGTCGCGTATGGCGGCCGAGTGCGGGGCGCTCAACCTGTCGCAGGGCTTTCCCGACTTTCAGGCCGAGCCGGCGCTGTTCGACGCCATGGATCGCCACATGCGCGCCGGGCGCAATCAGTACGCGCCGATGGCCGGCATGCCGGAATTGCGCCAGGCTATCGTCGACAAGGTGGCGGCGCTCTATGGCACGTGCTTCGACGTCGAATCCGAGGTGACGGTGACCGCCGGGGCGACCCAGGCGCTCTTCACGGCGATTGCCGCCTTCGTCCGGCCCGGCGACGAGGTGATCGTCTTCGCGCCGGTGTACGACTCCTACGTGCCGGCCATCGAAACGGTCGGCGGCAAGGCGATCTATGCCCAGCTGCGCTTCCCGGATTACGCGCCGGACTGGGCGCAGGTAGCGGCCTTGATCACCCCGAAAACGCGGATGATCGTCATCAATTCCCCGCACAACCCGACCGGCAGCCTGCTGACTGCGGTCGACCTTGAAAAACTGGCCGAATTGGTGCGCGGCTCCGACATCGTCGTGCTTTCGGACGAGGTTTACGAGCACATCGTCTTCGATGGCGAAAGGCACGCCAGCGTATGCGGCCATGCCGAACTGGCGCCGCGCAGCATTGTCGTCTCGAGCTTCGGCAAGACCTACCACATTACCGGCTGGAAGATCGGCTACGTGGTCGGCCCGGCGGCGCTCATGGCCGAGTTCCGCAAAGTCCATCAGTTCAACGTGTTCACCGTGCATACGCCGTCGCAGCTGGCGCTCGCCGACTACATGCAGGACGCCTCGCGCCATCTCGGGCTGGCGGCCTTCTACCAGGAGAAGCGCGATTTCTTCCGCAATCTGCTGGCGGCGACGCCGTTCGCACTGCTGCCCTGTCGTGGCACCTACTTCCAGCTCGCCAGCTACGCCGGAATTTCCGACCTGCCCGACCGCGCCTTCGCCGAATGGATGACGCGCGAGGTCGGCGTGGCGGTGATTCCGGTTTCCGTGTTCAACGCCGACGGACGCGACGACAAGGTGGTGCGTTTCTGTTTCGCCAAGAAGGAAGAAACGCTGGTCGCCGCTGGGGAGCGTCTGCGCCGGCTGTAAAGGTGCGTTGACGTGCCGGCGCTACCGGCCAATAATCCAGCCACCATAAAATCATCAAGGCAGAAAGGAATCCGCCATGGGTATGCTTCAGGAGTTTCGTGAGTTCGCAGTCAAGGGCAATGCGATGGACCTCGCGGTCGGCGTCATCATTGGCGGCGCCTTCGGCAAGATCGTCGATTCCATCGTCGGCGACCTGGTCATGCCGCTGGTCTCGCGCGTTACCGGCCGGCTGGATTTCTCCAATCTCTTCTTCGTACTCGGCGACAACCCGAAGAACCTGACCGCACTGGCCGACATCAAGACGGCCGGCATCCCGGTCTTCGCCTACGGCAGTTTCCTGACCATCCTGGTCAATTTCGTCATCCTTGCCTTCGTCATCTTCATGATGGTCAAGCAACTCAACCGCCTGCGTAACGAAGAGCCACCGGCGGCGGAACCCGAAGCCCCGGCAACGCCGGAAGACGTGATGCTGCTGCGCGAGATTCGCGATTCGCTGAAGAAGTAGGGCAGGGGAAGCATCACGGGAAGGCTTGCCCCGGTCGCAACCCGAAAAGAAAAAGCCCCGGCTTGCGACCGGGGCTTTTTCTCTGAGTTTTCTGGTGGTGATGGGCAGAATCGAACTGCCGACCTATGGGTTATGAATCCATCGCTCTAACCGTCTGAGCTACATCACCACGCTTACAAGGGCGAGGATTATAGGTTGCCGGTGCTTCTTCGGTCAACGTGATTTCCGGTCGGGTATAATGCAGTGCTGTTCGCGATCACACGATCTTCGCGTGTTTCGGCCCCTGATTCCGCAAAGTAGTTTATCCATGCCAAAAAAATTGTTCATCCGTACCTTCGGGTGCCAGATGAATGAGTACGATTCGGACAAGATGGCCGATGTGCTCAATGCCTCCGAAGGCGTCGTCAAGACCGACAACCCGGAAGAGGCCGACATTATCCTGTTCAATACCTGCTCGGTGCGCGAGAAGGCGCAGGAGAAGGT
>DATIUN010000106.1:0-3957 GCA_035466795.1 Azonexus sp.
CTTTGCCGCAGCGCACGGTGTGGCGGACTGGAAGGCGCTGCCGGCCGATGCCGAATTCGTCCGTTTCGCGGAAGCGCAATTGTCGGGGGCGATCGGCTCGGCCAGTGCCCGCGTCATGGTCGCCTCGGTTGTGCGCGAGGAGAATCTCGGGCTCGACGAGGTTCTGGATATTCTTGACGAAGCCACCGAGGTGCGGGCTTACAGCCGCGAACTGGAAATCAAGTCGCGGGAACTGGAAGCGGCCACCGCCGAATTGCGCGAAGCCAACGAACGCCTGCGCGAACTCGATCGCATGAAGGATGATTTCATCTCGACCGTGACCCACGAGTTGCGCACGCCGCTGACCTCGATTCGTGCCTTTTCCGAGATGCTGCATGAAGATCCCGAGCTTGACCTCGCCGACCGCACGCGCTTTCTCGGCATCATCGTCAATGAGGCCGAGCGGCTGACCCGGCTGATCAACCAGATTCTCGACATGGCCAAGCTCGAATCGGGGCGTGCCGAGTGGACTGCGGCGGATGTCGATCTCGGCGAGGTGGCGCGCGAGGCGATGGCGTCGCTCGGTCAGCTTTTCCGCGACAAGGGTGTGGCGCTGGAAAGCGAGATCCCGGCGTACGGGCCGGTGGTGCTGGCCGACCGTGACCGCATGACGCAAGTCATGATCAACCTGTTGTCCAACGCCGTGAAATTCGTTCCCGGCACGACCGGGCAGGTCAAGGTGCGGGTGACGGCCGACGAACGCGAGGTGCGTGTCGAGGTCCAGGACAACGGACCTGGCCTGAACGCCGAGGAGTCTCTTGTCATTTTCGAGAAATTCCGCCAGGGCGGCAACGCGATGACCGACAAGCCGCAGGGCACCGGACTCGGCTTGCCGATCAGCAGGCAGATCGTCGAATATTTTGGTGGTAATCTCTGGGTTGAAAGTCGGCCCGGCGCCGGCGCAAAATTCATCTTTACGGTGCCGTTGCCGGCGCCGGAAAAATAACAGGGGAGACATGAGCTAATGGTGCACAAGATTCTTATCGTCGACGACGAACCCAACATCGTCATTTCGCTCGAATTCCTGATGAAAAAGGAAGGTTTCGAGGTGGCGGTCGCCAACGATGGCGACGAAGCGCTGGCCAAGGTCGCCAGCTTCAATCCGGATCTGATCCTGCTCGACGTGATGATGCCGAAGAAATCCGGTTTCGAAGTCTGCGAGGCGCTGCGCGCCGACCCGCAGCGCAACGCCCTGCAGATCGTCATGTTGACCGCCAAGGGGCGCGATACCGAAGTGGCCAAGGGTTTGGCGCTGGGTGCCGACGCCTATTTCACGAAGCCGTTCTCGACCAAGGAACTGGTCGCCAAGGTCAAGGAGATGCTGGCGCGCTGACTCGCGTGAGACCTCCCGCCGGCCACCGCCGGCGGGAGATTCCGTCTCGGCGCGGTCGACTGCCAGGAAGGGCCGAAATTCAATCCGGATGATGACAATGAAGGCAAAATACCGATTCATGCTTGCGGTGATCGTGCTGGGTCTGCTGATGACCGGGCCATTCATCGTTACCGTGCTGCTGGTCTGGCTGGACATGAAGGACAACGAGCGCGAGTTGCTGGGCCAGTTGCTGCTTTCCCGTTTGCCGATCGGCGTCATGATGACCATCTTCGGTTTCGCGTTCGGCGTCGGGGTGCTCAACAAGTTGTTCAAGCAGTACGTCAACGGGCTGATGCGCATGTCCGAGACCTTGCGCCTGATGCTCGGCGCCAACCGCGATTTCCGGGTGACGCCGGAAGGTCCGCCCGAGGTTCAGCAACTGGCACGCGCCGCCAACGATCTGGCGCAGCAGCGCGATGCCCTGATGGACGACGTCGAGGCGCAGATCGCCGCCGCCAAGGCCTCGGTCGAGGAAGAGAAGAACCGTCTTGCGGCATTGATGTCGGAGTTGGCGCAGGCCGTGGTCGTGTGCAATCTCGATGGCCGCATCCTGCTCTACAACAACCGCGCCCGCCTGCAGTTCAAGGCGTTGGCGCAGGGGCCGACCTCGGTTTCCGGCGGCGCCCTGATCGGCCTCGGGCGCTCGATCTTCTCGATCCTCGAGCGGAACCAGGTTCTGCACGCCCAGGAAGTGATCCGGCAGCGGCTGAACGCCGGCAAGACGGCGCTGGCCAATTTCATCACGACGCTGCGCGGTGGCCAGTTGCTGCGCGTCCAGATGGTTCCGGTGCTGGCAGCGGGCGAGGGCGGCGACGGGATGTCCGGCTACGTGCTGACCGTCGAGAACATCACGCGCAGCATCGAACAGGAAGCGCGCCGCGACCAGGTTTTGCATTCGCTGACCGAAGGCAGTCGCGCGGCGCTCGGCAACATCCGCGCGGCGGTGACCAACCTGATTGACTACCCCGACATGGAGGGCGAACTGCGCGAGCGCTTCCTGAAGATCGTCGGCGACGAGGTTTCCGTAATGAGCCAGCGCCTCGACCAGACCATGGCCGAGTTCTCGGATTCGATGAAGACGCGCTGGCCGCTCGAAGACATCCTCGGCATCGACGTCATCGCCGCTGCCCAGCGCCGGATCGAAGACAAGCTCAAGCTGCCGATCAAGACCGAGGAACTCGACGATGCGCTGTGGGTCAAGGCCGACAGCTTCTCGCTGGTCTTCGCGCTGGTCTTTCTGGCTTCCCGACTGCAGGATCACTACGAGCCGCGCGAACTGCGTTTCCGGCTCTCTTCGGAGGGCAAGCTCGCCTATCTCGACCTGATCTGGGCCGGTCCGGCGATGTCGTCGGAGACCTTCTACACGTGGGAAATGGAGTCGATGCAGGCCGCCGGGGAGACGACGCCGCTCAGCCTGCGCGAAGTCATCGACCGGCATGGCGGCGAAATCTGGTATCAGCGCGAAAAGGCGGCGCACCGTGCCTTCTTCCGCTTCGTGCTGCCGGTCGCCTCGCCCGAGGTGGTTCAGGAGGATGAGCGCGGCCGTGCCAGCGGCCGGCCGGAATATTACGACTTCGACCTGTTCAATTTCGCGGACAAATCCATCGACCTCGACCGCAAGCTGAGCGAGCTTACCTACACCGTGTTCGACACTGAAACCACCGGGCTGGAACCGTCCAAGGGCGACGAGATCATCCAGATCGGCGCCGCGCGCATCGTTAACAACCGGCTGCTGAGCCAGGAAGTATTCGACCAGCTGGTCGACCCCGAGTGTCCGCTCAAGCCGGAATCGATCCCGATTCACGGGATCACCGAGGACATGGTGCGCGGCCAGCCGAACATCGACCTGGTGCTGCCGGCGTTCCACGAGTTCTGCGAGGATACGGTACTGATCGCCCACAATGCCGCGTTCGACATGCGTTTCCTGCAATTGAAGGAGGAGCGCACCGGCATCCGCTTCACGCAGCCGGTACTCGATACGCTGCTGCTTTCGGCGGTCATTCATCCGAACCAGGAATCGCACAAGCTGGACGTGATTCTGGAGCGCCTCGGCGTGCGCATCGAAAGTCGCCACAACGCGCTCGGCGACGCACTGGCGACAGCTGAGGTATTCCTCAAGATGGTGCCGCTGCTCGAGGAAATGGGGATCGTGACGGTGCGTCAGGCGCTCGAAGCGTCCGAGAAGACCTATTTCGCCAGGGTCAAGTACTGACATGCCCTGGTCCCTGGAAGGCGTGCTGCCATGCCGCCGGCAACTGGCGCTTGAAAATGAGCTGAATGCGCTCGCCTCGCTCGATGAGGCGCCGTTGCTCGCCGGGAGGATCGGTGATTTCCTGCGTGATCTTGCCGCACGAGACCTGAGCGGCCGCTTGCTGACGCGTCTGGTTTCGGCGTTCAACGACCGTCTTTCGGGCCGTGTCATCGAACTGACGGCACGCCGTCATCGTCTCCCGGCCAGTTCGTGGTGCTGGCTGGCGCTCGGGTCGGAGGGGCGGCATGAACAGACCTTCTTCAGCGATCAGGACAACGGCCTGGTCTTCAGTGCT
>DATIUN010000107.1:0-4157 GCA_035466795.1 Azonexus sp.
CTCCTCAATGACTGGTTTTGGCTGATGTTATTAACGTCCGTTCATGGCCGGGAGGGTGAGGTCGCCAAGGGCCGTTTCGGAGCACTTCAGTTCGCAGAATCTGGATTTAGCTGACTGGCCGGTTGGAGAAAGCTGATCGACCGCCTGGGGTCGCCTCCAGCCTCTTATGTACCGAGCCACACCCAAACTCACGGATGAACGCGAAGCCCATAGCCGCTCCCCAATAACGCATCAGCCTTGACCTAGCCCCTCGCCCCCCGCTCAGGGCTACGCAATTCATCGTATTCCCGCTTCCCGGTTCGCCCCGTAATCTGTCGCTGCGCTGCACAAATTGCGGACGGACCCTTCATGACCAAAACAATACTCGTAATTCTGCTCCTGGCCGGCAGCCTGTCGGCGCGGGCCGGGCTCGACCCGGCCCAGGTCAATCAACTGGCGGCCGAAGACTCCAGCGACAAGGTCGCCGCCATCCGGCAACTGACGCAGACCGCCGACCCCGATGCCGTGCGTGTCCTCAAGGCAATGGCCGAGGACGGCCTTTTCCTGGCTGGCGACAAGGCGGTGATCATCGATGGCGACCAGGCTTTCGATGCGGCCACCGGCACCAAGATGCGGATGCCGGCCAACCCCGAGTCGGTTACGGTCAACAACCGGATTCGCGGCGAATTGGCTGGCGCGCTGGCGGCACTCGAGTTGTTCGATGCCGAGCGCGCCGTTCGGCTCGCATCAGCCCGGAAACTGCAGAGCAAGGTCGCTCCCGACATGGCGCCGTTGCTGGCGCGGGCACTGGAAAAGGAAAGCGATGGCGAAATCAAGGCGTTGCTGACCCTGGCACATGCCCAGGCCAGCCTTGGTGACGGCGACCCGGCGGTGCGCCTGGCGGCTGTCAAGGCGCTGGCCGAAACGACTTCGCCGGCGATCAAGACAGTGCTGCTGCCGCTCACCGACAAGGCGACCGAGTCAGACGACAAGGTGCGCTACGAGGCCATCGCCGCAATCAAGTCCATCGACGGCCGGCTGGCGATTGCCGAAAACCTCGGCCGCATCTTTTCCGGCCTGTCGCTCGGTAGCATCCTGCTGCTGGCTGCACTCGGGCTGGCCATCACCTATGGCGTCATGGGCATCATCAACATGGCGCATGGCGAACTGCTGATGGTCGGCGCCTATTCCGCCTACGCCATGCAGAGCCTGTTCCGCGCCTGGTTTCCGGATTACATCGACTGGTACCTGCCGGCCGCGGTGCCCGCCGCCTTCTTCGTCGCGGCGCTGGTTGGCGTCATCATGGAGCGCACGGTGATCCGCTGGCTCTACGGGCGCACGCTGGAAACGCTGCTCGCCACCTGGGGCCTGTCGCTGGTGCTGATCCAGTCGGCGCGCGTCATCTTCGGCGCGCAGAACGTCGAAGTATCCAACCCGAGCTGGATGTCCGGCGGCATCGAACTGATGCCGAACCTGATCCTGCCGTGGAACCGCATCATCATCGTCGGCTTCGCCATGTTCGTCCTGCTGCTCGTCTGGCTGCTGATGAACAAAACGCGCCTCGGCATGTTCGTCCGCGCCGTGACGCAGAACCGGGCGATGGCCGGCTGCGTCGGCGTGCCGACCTCGCGCATCGACACCATGGCCTTCGCGCTCGGCGCCGGCATCGCCGGGCTGGGCGGCGTCGCGCTGTCGCAGATTTCCAACGTCGGGCCGGACATGGGTCAGGGCTACATCGTCGATTCCTTCATGGTGGTGGTGGTCGGCGGCGTCGGGCAACTCGCCGGCGCGGTCTGGGCCGCGCTCGGCCTCGGCATCTTCAGCAAGTTGCTCGAAGGCTGGGCGGGGGCGGTGATCGCCAAGATCAGCATCCTTGTCGCCATCATCATCTTCATCCAGAAGCGTCCGCAGGGCATCTTCGCCCTCAAGGGCCGCTTCGTCGATAACTGAGAACAGCCATGCGCAAACCGCTAACTTTACGCGTCCTGTCCTCGCTGGACGGCAAAGCCTGGCTGGCGCTCGGCGCCTTCCTCGCCCTGGCGTTGGTCGTCGTCCCGGTGCTGCATCTGGCCGTCCCCGAAGACAGTGCCTTCCACCTTTCCACCTATTTCATCACGCTGGTCGGCAAGATCATGTGCTACGCGCTGGTGGCGGTGGCGATGGACCTGATCTGGGGCTACGGCGGCATTCTGTCGCTCGGCCACGGGCTATTCTTCGCGCTCGGCGGCTACGCCTTCGGCATGTACCTGATGCGCCAGATCGGCCGCGACGGCTCCTACCAGTCCGACCTGCCGGATTTCATGGTGTTCCTTGACTGGAAGGAACTCCCGTGGTTCTGGGTCGGCAGCGACAATTTTCTCTGGGCGGCGGTCCTGGTCGTCGTCGTGCCCGCCATCGTCGCCTTCATCTTCGGCTACTTCGCATTCCGCTCGCGGATCAAGGGCGTCTATTTTTCGATCATCACCCAGGCACTGACCTACGCCGCGATGCTGCTCTTCTTCCGCAACGAGACCGGCTTCGGCGGCAACAACGGATTCACCGACTTCAAGCGCGTACTGGGACATTCGATCACCTCGCCGGAAACGCGGCTGGTGCTGTTCGGACTGACCGCGCTGATGCTGGCGACGACGCTGATCTTCGCCGCCTGGCTGGTGAAATCGAAATTCGGCCGGGTGCTCACCGCCATCCGTGACGCTGAGTCGCGTGTCATGTTCATCGGTTACAACCCGCTCTGGTACAAGCTGACCATCTGGGTGATCTCGGCCGTGCTGTGCGGCATCGCCGGCGCGCTCTACGTGCCGCAAGTGGGAATCATCAACCCGAGCGAGATGTCGCCGGCCAACTCGATCGAGATCGCCATCTGGGTCGCCGTCGGCGGGCGCGGCACGCTGATCGGCCCGGTCATCGGCGCCTTCGTGGTCAATCTGGCCAAGAGCTGGTTCACCGTCAGCTTTCCGGAATACTGGCTGTTCTTCCTCGGCCTGCTGTTCATCGTCGTCACGCTGATGCTGCCGCAAGGCCTGGTCGGCCTGTGGAAGAAGCTGATGGCGAGGAAAGGAGCGACGGCATGACCCCCGTGGAAACAGTATTCGACAACCGTCCGGAGGGGAGCGACGGCGCCGACCAGATGGGCCACTTCGTTACCGGTGAACTCGACCTTTCGCACGGCGTCGCCCTCTACCTCGAAGACATCACCGTCAGTTTCGACGGCTTCAAGGCGCTCAACGATCTGACCCTGGCGATCAATGCCGGCGAGCTGCGCTGCATCATCGGCCCCAACGGCGCCGGCAAGACGACGATGATGGACGTCATCACCGGCAAGACGCGGCCCGACTCCGGCAAGGCTTATTTCGGTCAGACCATCGACCTCACCCGTCTCACCGAGCCGGAAATCGCCCATATCGGCATCGGCCGCAAGTTCCAGAAGCCGACCATCTTCGAGCAGCACACGGTGTTCGAGAATCTTGAACTCGCGATGAAGACCGACAAGCGCGTCTGGAAGAGCCTGGTGGCCTGGCTGGACGGCGACGAGCGCGACAAGATCGCCGAAACACTGCGGATGATCCGCCTCGACAAGGAAGCCGACCGGCATGCCGGCCTGCTCTCGCATGGCCAGAAGCAGTGGCTGGAAATCGGCATGCTGCTGATGCAGGAACCCAAGCTGCTGTTGCTCGACGAGCCGGTCGCCGGCATGACCGACGACGAAACCATGCGCACGGCGGAGTTGTTCGTTTCGCTCGCCGGCAAGCATTCGCTGGTGGTGGTCGAACACGACATGGCCTTCGTCGAAAGACTCGGCGGCACGGTCACCGTGTTGCACGAAGGCTCGGTGCTGGCGGAAGGCGATCTCGCCACCGTGCAGAACGATCAACGCGTTATCGAAGTCTATCTGGGGCGCTAGAGCATGCTCACCGTGGAAAATCTCAACCAGGCCTATGGCGGTAGCCATATCCTCCGCGGCCTTTCCTTCGCCGTCAAAACCGGCGAAGTCACTACCCTGCTCGGGCGCAACGGCGTCGGCAAAACCACGCTGCTCAAGTCGCTGATGGGGCTGGTCAAGACCAAGTCCGGCGCGATCACCTTCGACGGCAAGGACATCACGAACCTGCCGCCGCATGAACGCGTCAAGGCCGGCATCGGCTTCGTACCGCAAGGCCGCGAGATCTTCCCGCGCCTGA
>DATIUN010000108.1:0-3862 GCA_035466795.1 Azonexus sp.
GACCAACGACCTCGACATCGAAACCCTGGAACTGCTTGAGGAACTGCTATCGAACTACGACGGCACGCTGTTCCTGGTCAGCCACGACCGGACTTTCCTCGACAACGTGGTGACCCAGACCATCGCCGCCGAAGGCGATGGTGTGTGGAAGGAATATGCCGGCGGCTACAGCGACTGGGCAGCCTACAAAGCCAGCCTGACCAAGGATGCGGTAAAACAACGGGCCGCTGCGAAACCAGCGGTGAAAGCGGTCGAGCCAACCAGGGCCAAGATCGACAAGCTCTCGTGGAAGGAGCAGCGCGAACTCGAAGCCTTGCCCGGAAACATTGCCGTGCTGGAAGGCGAGCAGGCCGACCTGAGCCAGCGCCTCGCCGATCCGGTGATTTACCAGACCGATCCCCAGGCGGCGCAGAAGGCAGCCGAGCGCCTGGCGGCCATCGACGACGAACTGACGACGCTGCTCGAACGCTGGGAAATACTCGAGGCACGCGCCGGGAACCCGACGTGAGTCGCGTGTTCCAATTCGGATCGATGGAAGGGTTCGCGTGATGAAGCCAACAAACTGGCGGACGCCACTGGTTATCCTGGTCGTCGGCGGCATCATCCTGACCTTGTCGATGGGCGTACGCCATACCGGCGGTCTCTTCCTGCAGCCGATGACAGCCGATCACGGCTGGAGCCGCGAGACTTTCTCGTTTGCCTTCGCGCTGCAAAACCTGATCTGGGGTCTCGGTTCGCCGTTCGCCGGGGCGTTCGCAGACCGCCACGGTGCCGGGCGCACGGTACTCGGCGCGGCGCTGCTCTATATCCTCGGACTGGTGCTGATGGCATACGCTGCCACGCCGCTCGCCTTCAACCTCTCGGCCGGCGTGCTCGTCGGCCTAGGGCTTTCCGGCACCACCTTTGCCGTGATCATGGGCGTCATCGGGCGCCACTCGACGCCGGAACGGCGCAGCCTGGCGCTCGGCATCGCCAGCGCCGGCGGCTCGTTCGGGCAGTTCGCCGTGCTGCCGGTCGGCCAGATGCTGATTTCGACCTATGGCTGGCAGAGCGCACTGGTTCTGCTCGCCGCCGGAGTCGGATTCATCGCGCCGCTCGCCTACGTCATGGCCGACGGTCACAAGCCGTCGGCAGGGGCAGGCCAGTCGATCGCCCAAGCGCTTCGCGAGGCAGGCAGCGAGAAGAGTTTCCACTATTTGTTCTGGGGCTATTTCGTGTGCGGCTTCCAGACCGCCTTCATCATGCTGCACCTGCCCTCTTTCGTCGTCGACGCCGGCTTTTCGGCCAATATCGGCATGACTGCGGTCGCGTTGATCGGCCTCTTCAATATTTTCGGCTCGTTTTTCTTCGGCTGGGGCGGCGGGCGCTATAGCAAGAAGAATCTGCTGGCCATCATTTATGCGCTACGTGCCGTGGCGATCCTGATTTTCCTGCTGTTTCCGCTGTCGACCGCAACGGTCTGGATTTTCGCCGCCGTGATGGGGTTGCTCTGGCTCGGCACGGTGCCGCTGACCAACGGGCTGATTGCCCAGATATTCGGCCTGCGCTACATGTCGATGCTGACCGGTGTCGTCTTTCTCGGCCACCAGCTGGGTGCCTTTCTCGGCGTCTGGCTGGGCGGGCGGATTTTCGATGAAACCGGCTCCTATCTGCTGGCCTGGCTGATCGCCATCGGCCTCTCGCTCATCGCGACGGCCTGTTCGTGGCCGATCAACGAAAAGCCGCTGGTCCGGCAGGGGGCGGCGGCATGAGCCCGCGTCTGCGCTGGTTCCTGACCGGGGTCGGCGCCGCGCTGGCCGTGCTGTTGCTGGCCTTGATCTTCGCTGCCTACCAGATGCCTGAACTGCTCCTCGACTGGGCCAATATCCGCTACTGCGGCTAGCACCACCTCCCTGCGTCCGCCAGACGCCATGCGATAATGGCGGCCACTCTGTCAATTGCGATCCGACATGCGCTACGCCATCATCCCGGTTACCCCATTCGAGCAGAACTGCACCATTTTCTGGTGCGAAAAGACGCGTCAGGCCGCGGTCATCGATCCCGGCGGCGACATCGACCGCATCCTCGAGTTGTTGGCGCGGGAAGGGCTGACGCTGGCCAAGATTCTCGTCACCCATGGTCATATCGATCACGCCGGCGGCGTTGCCGAACTGGCGACGCGTAGCGGTGTGCCGATCGAGGGGCCGCACGAGGAGGATCGCTTCTGGATCGAGAGCATGCCCAAGCAGAGCAAGATGTTCGGATTCCACGAAGTGGCGAGTTTCGAGCCGGATCGCTGGTTGCAGGCGGGGGACAAGGTGCGCTTCGGCGAGGTCGAACTCGATGTCCTGCACTGCCCCGGGCATACACCGGGACACATCGTGTTCTATCACCCGCCGAGCCGCCTGGCGCAGGTGGGCGACGTGCTGTTTCAGGGCTCCATCGGCCGCACCGATTTCCCGCGCGGGGATTACGACACGCTGATCAGCTCGATCAAGGAGCGCCTGTTCCCGCTCGGCGACGATGTCGAATTCATCCCTGGTCACGGGCCGATGTCTACGCTCGGCGAGGAGCGGCGCCATAACCCTTTCCTCAGTGGTAGATACGGTTGATTCAGGATTCCGGGCGGCGACTGTCGCGGTCGACCGTGTTTCCGGGCCGATTTTCAAGGAATCCGCCATGACCCCGTCCTACTGGCAGCAGGCCTCCGCCGATCTGGCAGCGGGCGACGCGCGCATGGGCGAACTGGTCGAGCGTTATGCCGGGCTGGGGCTCGTCTCGCGCGGCGACCCGTTCGCGACGCTGGCGCGCTCGATCGTCGGCCAGCAGATTTCGGTCAAGGCGGCCGATTCGGTGTGGGGGCGATTTGCCGCCGCGCTGAGCGAGGTGTCGCCGCAGGCCGTTCTGGCCGTCGGCGAGGAAGGGCTGGACGGATGCGGACTGTCACGGCGCAAGCGCGAGTATGTGCGCGATCTTGCCGCGCATTTTGTCGAAGGGCGGCTCGATCCGGCGGCCTGGGCGGTAATGGATGACGAGGCGCTGATTTCCGCGCTCACCGAAGTACGTGGCATTGGCCGGTGGACCGCCGAGATGTTCCTGATCTTCAACCAGCTGCGGCCGGACGTCTTTCCGCTCGACGACCTCGGCTTGCAGCGTGCGGTGGGCGAGCGCTACTTCGCCGGGACGAAGCAGCCACGCAAGGTGGTAGCCGAATTCGGCGAACGCTGGCGCCCGTGGCGCTCGGTTGCGACCTGGTATCTGTGGCGCAGCCTCGATCCGCTTCCGGTAGAGTATTGACGCGGGCGTTTCGGGCTTTGGGTTAAAATGTCGCCAATCAAGAAAACGGGCAGTTCATGAAAACAACTTTCCTCGACTTCGAACAGTTGGTCGCCGACCTCGAATCCAAGATCGAAGAGTTGCGCTTTGTTCAGGACGATTCCGCCGTCGATATCGCCGAAGAAATCGAGCGGCTGGAAAAGAAAAGCGCGCAACTGACCAAGGATATCTATGCCAAGCTCACCCCGTGGCAGATTTCCCAGGTGGCGCGCCACCCGCAGCGTCCCTATACGCTGGATTACCTGTCGCTGATTTTTACCGATTTCGAGGAACTGCACGGTGATCGCGCCTTCGCCGATGATCACGCCATCGTCGGCGGCCTGGCGCGTTTCAACGGTCAGCCGGTAATGGTCATCGGGCACCAGAAAGGGCGCGACACCAAGGAAAAGATCCAGCGCAATTTCGGCATGCCGCGCCCCGAAGGTTATCGCAAGGCGCTGCGCCTGATGAAACTGGCCGAAAAGTTCGGCCTGCCGGTGATGACCTTCGTCGACACGCCGGGCGCCTATCCCGGCATCGACGCCGAGGAGCGCGGCCAGTCCGAGGC
>DATIUN010000109.1:0-11419 GCA_035466795.1 Azonexus sp.
ACACTGTTCAGTTCGCCGAGATTGAGGCGGATGTTGTCGTGCATCAGGCGCAGCATGGTGGCTGACAGATGGCCGATCAGGACATTGTGCGACGCTTCGCCGACCGCCTGATGGAAGGCGATGTCGGCCTTGGCGCGCCGGTCGAGGTCGGGGCCGGCGCATGCTTCGTCGAGCGTCGCAAGGGCCTGGCCGAGGCGCGCCAGATCGGCCTCGGTCGCGCGCTCAGCGGCCCACTCGGCAGCCTGGCCTTCGAGCATGCGGCGGAATTCGAGCAAATCCTCGCGCAGGTTCGGGTGAGCGCCCATCATGTCCTGCCAGGGATCGAAGAAACTAGATTCGAGGCGGTCGGTCACATACGTACCTCCACCCTGCCGGCTCTGCACCATGCCCTTGGAAGCCAGTTTCTGGATCGCTTCGCGCAGCGACGGGCGCGACACCCCCAGCTCGACGGCCAGCTCGCGCTCCGCCGGCAGACGATCGCCCGGCTTCAGCGAGCCCTCCAGAATGCGGCGCTCCAGCGCGGACGCGACGGCATCGGAGATACGCGGAACCTGCAACTTGTTTGGCGGCATGAACTATAAGCAAAGCATGATTGGTAAGACCATGAGATTTTATACAGCAAAATGGTAAAGCACAACCATCACAATCAACCTCATTGGATTGACTGGCGCCTATAACTATCGTACAGTTGCGCGATGCACTAATATTGGTTTGACCACTTTACCACTGGAGACAAAATGAGCGAACAGGCAAAAACAAGCCAGCGCCCGGCAGACGTCTATTTCTTCGCCACCTGCGTGGTCGATCAGTTCTTCCCTGGCGCGGGGATGGATGCGATCACCCTGTTAGAGCGCCAAGGTATCCGCGTCCACTTCCCCGAAGACCAGACCTGCTGCGGTCAACCGGCCTACACCAGCGGATTTCCCGACGCGGCGCGCAAGGTGGCGGCGCACCAGCTGACCCTGTTCCCCAACGACTGGCCGGTGGTTGTCCCCTCCGGTTCCTGCGCCGGCATGATGAAGCACCACTACCCGACGCTGTTCGCCCAAGATCCGGCGCGCAAGGCGCAGGCCGCAGCGTTGTCGGGGCGCATCTACGAATTCACCGACTTCCTGGTGAATGTGCTCGGCTGGCAGCCGCGCGATAACGGGGACGAGTGCACGGTCGTGCTGCACACTTCCTGCTCGGCGCGCCGTGAAATGGGCGTCCATCTGACCGGCCGCCAGCTGCTCGGCGGCTTGGACAAGGTCACGGTGGCGCAGCAGGATCACGAATCCGAATGCTGCGGTTTTGGCGGCACGTTCTCGGTCAAGCAGCCGGAAATTTCCGGCGCCATGGTCGAGGACAAGGTCAAGGCCCTCAAGGCGACCGGCGCTGAGCGCGTCGTCAGCGCCGACTGCGGTTGCCTGATGAACATCCTCGGCCACGCCGCCTGGAAGGATGAACAGGAGGGCCGCAAGACGCCGAGCCTGCCCGGCGAGCACATCGCCAGCTTCCTGTTGCGGCGTACCGAGGAAAGGAGCGGCAAATGAGCGCCCGTGATCGCATCCTGGCCAAGCTGCGCAGCGCCATGCCGGCGGAAAATCTTGCAGCGCCCGACGTCGCCGGCTGGTATGCCGGTCATCGCGCGGTGGAAAGCAGCGCCGACAAAGCCGCGCGTTTCCGCAACTGCATCGAACTTGCCCACGCCGAGGTGCATGCCGTTTCCGCCGCGAACTGGCTGAAAACGCTGTGGGAAGTGCTGACCGCGAAAGGCCTCACGCAACTGCTGGTTGCCCCCGGCACCGACCACGGGCGAAGCGCCATCGGTCACCTGTCGCTGACCGGCATCGCCTGCAGGCCCTACGATCAGGCGATCGAAACGTGGAAGGAGGAAATGTTCCATCGCGTCCCGGCCAGTTTTACCGGCGCCCGCGCCGCCATCGCCGAGACCGGCACGCTGATCCTGTGGCCGGACGAACACGAGCCGCGCCTGATGTCGCTGGTGCCACCGGTCCATATCGTGCTGCTCGACGCCGGCAAAATCTACAACACGTTTTATGAAGCGATGCAGCAGGAAGGCTGGAAGGACGGCCTGCCGACCAATGCCCTGCTCATTTCCGGCCCCTCGAAGACCGCCGACATCCAGGTGACGCTGGCCTACGGCGCCCACGGCCCGAAGGAACTGGTCGTCCTGCTGATGGGAGAAGACGCATGAACGCCCAGCCTATCCATTTCAAGCCGTCCGAAGGTTTCCGCGAGCGCGCCAAGGCGGTCGTCGACAACCCCTTCCTGCGCCAGAGCTTCCGCGGGGCGATGGATTTCCTGATGACCAAGCGCGCCGCCCAGTTCCCGGATGCGGAAGAACTGGAAAGCCTGCGCACGCTGGGCGAACACATCCGCCAGTACAACCTCGGCAAGCTGCCCGACCTGCTGGTGCAACTGGAAGAAAACCTGGCGCGCAACGGCATCCACGTCCATTGGGCAGAGACCCCCGACGAGGCCAACGCGATCATCCTCGGCATCTGCCAGAAACACTCGGCGAAGCTGATGGTCAAGGGCAAGTCGATGGTCAGCGAGGAAATCGAACTCAATCACGCCGCCGAGGCGGCCGGCATCGGCGCGCTGGAGTCGGACATGGGCGAATACATCGTCCAGCTCGCCGGCGAGAAGCCATCGCACATCATCATGCCGGCGATCCACAAGACCAAGGAAGAGATCGCCACGCTGTTCCACGAGAAGGTGCCGGGCGTCGAATACACCGATAACGTCGACGCACTGATCCAGATCGGCCGCAAGGTGCTGCGCGAAAAGTTCCTGGAGGCCGACATCGGTCTCTCCGGGGTCAATTTCGCCGTCGCCGAAACCGGCACGCTGTGCCTGGTCGAGAACGAAGGCAATGGCCGGATGTGCACTACCACGCCGCCGGTGCATGTCGCCATCACCGGCATCGAGAAGATCGTCGAAAAGCTCGAGCACGTGCCGCCACTACTCTCGCTGCTGACCCGCTCGGCAACCGGGCAGAACATCTCGACTTACTTCAACATGATCTCCGGCCCGCGCAAGCCGCACGAGAAGGATGGCCCGACCGAGGTGCACCTGGTGCTGCTCGACAACGGGCGCACCCAGGCCTACGCCGACGAACAGTTGCGCAAGACCCTGCAATGCATCCGCTGTGGCGCCTGCATGAACCACTGCCCGGTGTATACGCGCATCGGTGGTCACGCCTACGGCACGACCTATCCCGGCCCGATCGGCAAGATCATCTCGCCGCACATGCTGGGGCTGGAGGCGACGGCGACGATGGCGACGGCTTCGTCGCTGTGCGGGGCCTGCGCGGAAGTTTGTCCGGTGCGGATCCCGATTCCGGAGTTGCTGATGCGGCTGCGGGAAGAGTCGTTTTCAGCACCACATGCCAAGCCGGCGATGCGCGGGCAAGGGGCTGGTTACAAGGGCTGGGTGACGGCCATCTGGCGGGTGTGGGCGGCGGTTTACCGGTCGCCTGCGCTCTATGGGATGGCGACCTGGCTGGGGAGTCGGTTCAGGGGACTGATGCCGGCAAACCAGGGTCCGTGGACGACTGTGCGCACCCCGCTGAAACCAGCGCCGAAGCGACTGCGCGACCTGCTCAGGGAAAGAGCTTGAGCGCCGTCGCCGCCGCCCTGCGCCGGACGCTGCCAGCCCACCAGGTCATCACCGACGAACTGCGCCGCCTGGCCTACGGCACCGACGCCAGCTTCTACCGCCTGATCCCGGAAGTCATCACCGTCATCGAATCGGAAAACGACCTCAAAACGGTGTTGACCGCAGCCAGGGCGAACAAAACCCCGGTCACCTTCCGCGCCGCCGGCACCAGCCTGTCAGGGCAAGCCATCACCGATGGCGTGCTGGCCCTGATCGGCGAAGGCTTCGCCACCTGCGAAATCAATGCCGACGCCAGCAGGGTGAAAGCCGGCCCCGGCATCGTCGGCGGCGAGGTCAATCGCCGCCTCGCACCGTTCGGCAAGAAAATCGGCCCCGATCCCGCCTCCATCGGCGCCGCCAAGATCGGCGGCATCGCCGCCAACAACGCCTCCGGCATGTGCTGCGGCACCGCGCAGAACAGCTACCGGACGCTGGCCGGCCTGCGCGTCATGCTCGCCGATGGCACGCTGCTCGATACCGAAGACCCGCTGAGCGTCGATGCCTTCTCGCACAGCCACGCGGTGCTGCTCGGAGAACTGGAACGCCTGGGCCGCGACACGCGCGACAATGCCCGGCTGGCCGGGCGCATCCGCCACAAGTTCAAGATCAAGAACACCACCGGCTACAGCCTCAACGCGCTGATCGATTACGAAAACCCGATCGACATCCTGGCGCACCTGATGATCGGCTCCGAAGGCACGCTCGGTTTTATTTCGCGCATCACCTACCAGACCGTCGTCGAGGATCCGTTCAAGGCCAGCGCGCTGGCCTTCTTCCCGGATATCCGCAGCGCCTGCGAGGCGGTCATCCGCCTCAAGCCGCAGCCGGTTTCCGCCGTCGAACTGCTCGATCGCGCGGCCCTGCATTCGGTCGAAAACAAGCCCGGCCTGCCGGCAATCATGCGTGAACTGGGCGAGAATGCTGCCGCGCTGCTGATCGAAGTTCGCGCTGCTACGGTCGACGGCATAAATGAGCGGATTTCCGCCGTGCATGCTGCCATGGAAGGCGTCGCCACCGTCGAGCCGATGCGGTTTTCCACCGATCCCGCCACCTGCGAGATGTACTGGAAGGTGCGCAAGGGGACCTTCCCCTCGGTCGGCGCCATGCGCCGCACCGGCACCACGGTGCTGATCGAGGACGTCGCCTTCCCGATCACCGCGCTGGCCGACGCCACGCTCGACCTGCAGGCCATCCTGCGCCACCACGGCTACCACGAGGCAATCATTTTCGGCCACGCACTGGAAGGCAACCTGCACTTCGTCTTCACCCAGGATTTTGGCGATCCGGCCGAAGTCGACCGCTACGCGCGGCTGATGGACGACGTCTGCGATCTCGTCGTCAGGAAGTACGACGGCTCGCTCAAGGCCGAACATGGCACCGGGCGCAACATGGCGCCCTTCGTCGAGATGGAGTGGGGCAAGGAAGCCACCGACCTGATGCGTGCGATCAAGCGCCTGTTCGACCCCGACGACCTGCTCAACCCCGGCGTCATCCTCAACGACAACCCGCACGCCCATCTCGAAAACCTGAAGCCGATGCCGGCCGCCGAGGACATCGTCGACCGCTGCATCGAATGCGGCTTCTGCGAGCCGCTGTGCCCGTCGCATCGGCTGACCCTCAGCCCGCGCCAGCGCATCGTCAGCGTCCGCGAACTGGCGCGCCGCGCTGCCGCTGGCGAAGTGTCTGGCAGCATCGGCAAGGACTACGCCTACATGGGCCTCGATACCTGTGCCGGTTGCGGCCTGTGCTCGACGGCCTGTCCGGTCGGCATCGATACCGGCGACCTGACCCGGCGCCTGCGCGGCCGGCGCCTGGGCGACACTGCGCGCGCGGTCAACGCCTGGACCGGCGAACATTTCGCCACGCTGGCCAACGCCTCGCGCCTCGGGCTGAAAGTCGGCCATGCCGCTTCCGGCATCCTCGGTGACAACTTCCTCGGCCGCGTTTCCGGCGGCGCCTGGAAGAAAGACATGCCGCACGCCGGCAAGGCAGCGCTGCCTCGTGCTGTCCAGGGCGATCCGGTGGTCTATTTCCCGGCGTGTGGCGGCCGCATTTTCGGGCCTGCCGAATCCGGCACTGCGCAGCTCGGGGATGTGATCAGCGAACTGCTGGTCCGCGCCGGCTACGCCCCCATCCTGCCGGAAGGCTTCGACCGCCTGTGCTGCGGCCAGATGCTGGCCAGCAAGGGCATGGCCGAGGAAGCCGAAGGGATGTCGAACACGCTGGAAGCGGCGCTGATGAAAGCCTCGGAAAACGGCAAATACCCGGTGATCATGGACGCCAGCACCTGCACCGCCCGGATGCAGAAGCACCTGGCCGGTCGCCTCACGCTCCACGATTTCCACGAATTCGCCGTCGATGCGCTGCTGCCACGGCTGGTAATCAACAAGGAAAGCGGCCCGATCGCCCTGCACGTCAACTGCAGCGTCAGGAAGAACGGCGCCGACGGCAAGCTGCGCACCCTGCTCGCGGCCTGCGCCGAAGAGATCGTCGAACCGGCCGGCGTCACCTGCTGCGGTTTCGCCGGCGACCGCGGCTTCGTCGTTCCCGAACTCAACAAGCACGCCCTGCGCCATATCCACGCGGAGCTGCCGGCCAACTGCGTGTGCGGCGTATCGACCAACCGCACCTGCGAAATCGGCCTGACCGCCGAAACCGGGCGCAAGTTTCAGTCCATCGCCTATCTGCTCGAAAAATGCAGTCGACCGCAACAGACATGCTGAGGAATTCCCTAACTGGCGAAACGCGGGGTTTTTGCTAAGGTTCGCCCCACCCCATTCAACAACTCAGGAAAGAAAAATCATGTACAGGAACATCCTCGTCGCCATCGACGACAGCGAAACCTCGCGTTGCGCCCTTGACGAAGCCATCAATATAACCAGGGCCACCGGTGCCAAACTGCACATCGTGCATGTCGCCGACGAGGTCCTGCTGGGCATGCACCAGCGAACAGTGAGCACGACGCTCAATCTCGACCACGCGATGGCGGCGATTCGCGGCGCCGGCGCGAAGATTCTCGACGACGCCCGGGCGGCGGCCAGCGGTATCGACGCGGAGACCATACTGCTCGAAACGATGAAACGCCGCGTCTCGGAAGTGCTGGTCGACAAGTCGCGCGAACTTGGCTGCGACCTGATCGTCATCGGCCGCCATGGTCAGCGCGGCCTGGCGAGGCTGATTCTTGGCTCGGTGGCCGAACAAGTCGCTAAAATAGCGGACGCCTCGGTACTTCTAGTCAGGAAACATTAATGCCCCCGGATACGCTCGACAGCAACAAAAACGAACCCCTCCGCACCGACATCCGGCTCCTTGGCCGGGCGCTCGGCGACACCGTGCGTGAGCAGGAAGGTGATGAGGTTTTCGAAATTGTCGAGCGCGTCCGCCAGACCGCCGTGCGCTTCGCCAGGGAGGGCGATCCGGCCGCCCGCGCCGAACTCGCTACCCTCCTCGATCCGCTGTCGCGCGACACGACGCAGGCCGTCGTCCGCGCCTTCAGCTATTTCCTGCAACTGGCCAACATCGCCGAGGACGAGCACCATATCCGGCGCCGGCGCGCCTACGATCTGGCCGGTTCGCCGCCGCGCGAAGGCAGCCTTGTCCATGCCCTCGACCAGCTAGCCGACAGCAATATCACGCCCGAGGCCGTCGTCGATTTCTTCGCCCACGCCGTCGTTTCGCCGGTCCTCACCGCGCATCCGACCGAAGTTCAGCGCCAGAGCCTGATCCGCAACCACCGCGACCTCGCCCACCTGCTCGACCAGCGCGAACGACTGCGCATGACGCCGGAAGAGGATGCCGAGAACCGTCTCGGCCTCGCCAATGCCATCCTGACCCTGTGGCAGTCGCGCATGTTGCGCCCGGTGCGCCTCAAGGTGCTCGACGAAGTCAAGAACGGCATCAGTTTCTTCAAGGAAACCTTCTTCACCGAACTGCCGCGCCTCTATGTCCAGGTTGCGCAGCAAATGCACAAGCGTTATCCCGAAAAAAACTGGGCGCTGCCGCCATTTTTCCGCATCGGCACGTGGATCGGCGGCGACCGTGACGGCAACCCCTTCGTCACCGCCGAAATCCTGCGCGAAACACTGCGCCTGCAATCGGCTGCAGCGCTCAATCACTATCTCGACGAAATCCACGAACTCGGCGGCGAGTTGCCGCTGTCCAACCTGCTGGTCGACACCACACCGGAACTGGATGACCTCGCCGAACGCTCCACCGATCACTCGCCGCAACGTGCCGACGAACCGTACCGCCGCGCCCTGTCCGGCATTTATGCCCGGGTTGCCGCCACCGCCCGCACCCTCGACCATGTCGAACCGGTGCGCCACGAAATCGGCCAGGCCACCCCGTATGACGACCCTGATGCGCTGCGGGCCGACCTCAAGGTGCTGTCGAACTCGCTCAAGCTGAACGGCAGCGCCTCGCTGGCCGGTGGCCGCCTGCGCCGGCTGCTGCGCGCGGTGCAGGTTTTCGGCTTCCACCTGGCGCCGATCGACCTGCGCCAGAATTCCGAAGTGCATGCCCGCAGCGTCGCCGAACTGCTTGCCGGCGCCGGCCGCTGCCCCGACTACGAGGCACTTTCCGAGGTCGACCGCATCAGGCTGCTGGTCGAGGAGATCGCCACGCCGCGCCCGCTTTACTCGCCCTACCTGGACTATTCCGAGGAAACCCGGGGCGAATTGGCCATCTTCTTCGCCGCCCGCGAACTGCGCCAGCGCTACGGCTCGGCCGCCCTGCACAACTGCATCATCTCGAAGACCGACGGCGTTTCCGACCTCCTCGAACTGGCGCTGCTGCTCAAGGAGTCCGGCCTGCTCCGCCCGGGCAAGCAAGCGCAACTCGACGTCAACATCATCCCGCTGTTCGAGACCATCGAAGACTTGCAGAAAAGCGCGGCGACGATGGACGCCATCTTCAGCCTGCCCGCCTACCGCGAATTGATCGCCGGGCGCGGCAACGAACAGGAAGTCATGCTCGGTTACTCGGACAGCAACAAGGACGGCGGCTTCCTGACCTCGGGCTGGGAACTGTACAAGGCGGAAATCGAACTGGCCCGCATCTTCGGCAAGCACGGCGTCCGCCTGCGCCTGTTCCACGGCCGCGGCGGTTCGGTCGGCCGCGGCGGCGGCCCGAGCTATCATGCCATCCTCGCCCAGCCGGTCGGCGCCGTTTCCGGCCAGATCCGCCTGACCGAACAGGGTGAAGTCATCTCGACCAAGTACGGCAATCCGGATACCGGTCGCCGCAACCTGGAAGTGCTGCTGGCCGCGACGCTGGAAGCCAGCCTGACCGATCACGAAAACCGCGTCGAGCCGGCCGAAGCCTTCCACCCGGTGATGGACCAGCTCTCGGCGCTGGCCTTCGCCGCCTACCGCAAGCTGGTCTACGAAACCCCCGGATTCACCACCTATTTCCGCCAGTCGACGGTCGTTTCGGAAATCGCCACGCTCAACATCGGCAGCCGCCCCGCCTCGCGCAAGCCTTCCGAACGCATCGAGGACCTGCGCGCCATTCCCTGGGTATTTTCCTGGGCACAATGCCGGCTGATGCTGCCCGGCTGGTACGGCTTCGGTTCCGCGGTCGACGCCTATTTGCAGGCCAATTCGGATGGCCTCGCCACCTTGCGCCGGATGGTTCACGCCTGGCCCTTCTTCAAGAGCCTGCTGTCCAACATGGACATGGTGCTGGCCAAGACCGACCTCGCCATCGCCTCGCGTTATGCCGAGCTGGTGACCGATGCCGGACTGCGCGACAGCATCTTCCGGCGCATCAAGGCCGAATGGGAACTGAGCCGCAAGCATCTCTTCACCATTCTCGAACAGGACGACTTCCTGGCCGACAATCCGCTGCTCAAGCGCTCGCTGCAACTGCGCTCACCCTACATGGACCCGCTCAACCACCTCCAGGTCGAACTGCTCAAGCGCCACCGGGCGGGCGAAACCGACGAGCGCGTCGCCCGCGGCATCCATCTCGCCATCAACGGCATCGCCTCGGGACTGCGCAACAGCGGATAAAATGGGCGCAGCATGCCCAGAAAAATCAAACGCACCGCCTTTTTCGTCTCGGACGGCACCGGCCTGACCGCCGAAGCCCTCGGCCACAGTCTGATGACCCAGTTCGAGGATGTGGAATTCAAGCAGATCCGCAGTCCCTTCCTCGACAACGTTGCCAAGGCCCACGACGCGGTAGCCCGCATCAACGCGCAGGGCGAGGCAGATGGCATGCGCGCCATCGTGTTCACCACGCTGGTCGATGCGGAATTGGCGACCATCGTCCACCAGGCCGATGCTTTCTGTCTCTCCTATTTCGAGACCTTCCTCGCCCCGCTCGAGGCCGAGCTGGGCGTCAAGTCGAGCCACACCGTCGGTCGCTCGCACAGCACGGCCGACAGTTCCGACTACAAGAAGCGCATCGAATCGATCAACTACACCCTGGCCCACGACGATGGCATCACCGACCGCAACCTCGCGCAAGCCGACGTGATCCTGGTCGCCGTGTCGCGCTGCGGCAAGACGCCGACCTCGCTCTATCTGGCCATCCAGTTCGGCCTCAAGGCCGCCAATTTCCCGCTGATTCCGGAAGATTTCGAACGTGGACTCCTGCCCGGAACCCTCGACAAGCACCGCAGCAAACTGTTCGGCCTGACCATCCAGCCGGAACGCCTGCACCGGATTCGCGAGGAGCGGCGTGCCGGCAGCAAATACGCCTCGCTGGATAACTGCAAGTACGAAATTGCCGAAGCAGAGAAAATGATGCGCCGCGAGGGCATCCGCTGGCTCGACTCGTCGACCAAGTCGATCGAGGAAATCTCGACCACCATCCTTCAGGAACTGAAGCTGGGTTAGGCTCGCGATGCCAGTTTCCGGCGCAGCGCCTCGAACAGGCAGACAGCGGCGGCGGCAGCCACATTGAGCGACTCGACGGCACCCGGCATCGGAATCCTGACTCGCAGCCGCGCGGCGGCCAGCAACTCGGCGCGGACACCCTGCCCCTCGGCACCGAAAACCCAGGCCATCGGGCCTTCCCAGCTTGCTTCGTAGAGCGTCGTTGCGTCATCCAGGCAGGTGACTGCCGTCGTCCCGCGGTAGCCCGCCATGAAGGCGCCAAGACCGGCATCCTCGTGGATAGCCAGAACGAAATGCGCGCCCTGCCCGGCGCGCAATACCTTCGGCGACCATGCCGCGGCGCATCCGGGACCCAGCAAGGCCTGCCCGATACCCGCCGCCGCTGCGCTACGCAGGATGGCGCCGACATTGCCCGGATCCTGAACGCCGTCGAGCAAAATGGCATCCATTTCGCGGTCGACCGCAACCGTCGCCGTCGGCGTTGCCACGACGGCCAACATGCCACTTGGCGTATCGACCAGCCCCAAATCACGCAACAGGTTGTCAGCGAGAACGACCACCTCGCGCCCTTCAACGTAAGCAGCAATTTCCCCGGCAGCCAGCGCCGATTCGGCAACGATCAGCGTCTCGACCGGACCATGGGCCGCTTCATAAGCCATGACCAGATGCAGGCCGTCGAGCAGGGTGCGCCCGCGCTTGCGCCGTTCGCGGCCGGACTCGGCCAGCCGCTTGAGACCCTTGAAAAACGGGTTGTCGCGCGACCGGATCAGCTTCATAAGAGTGCGAGTTGCCGGGCGACCGGACCGAAGCTGCGGCGATGCACGGGCGACGCGCCATGGTCTTGCAGCGCCTTGAAATGCGCCGCCGTCGGGTAGCCCATATGACTGGCGAAGCCATATTGCGGATAGCGCGCG
>DATIUN010000110.1:0-6107 GCA_035466795.1 Azonexus sp.
CGGTATTTCCGGCCTCGTGTTCGCCAACGGCTTCGACGGCCTGATCTTCTCGATCGGCTGGCTGGTCGGCTGGCCCGTCATCACCTTCCTGATGGCCGAGCGCCTGCGCAACCTGGGCAAGTTCACCTTCGCCGACGTCGCGTCCTACCGTTTCTCGCAGACCCCGGTCCGCATCTTCGCCGCGACCTCGACGCTGGTCGTCGTCGCTTTCTACATGATTGCGCAGATGGTCGGCGCCGGTCAGCTGATCAAGGTGCTGTTCGGTCTCGAATACATGTACGCCGAGATTCTCGTCGGTACCATCATGATGATGTACGTGCTGTTCGGCGGCATGACCGCGACGACCTGGGTGCAGATCATCAAGGCCTGCATGCTGCTGTTCGGCGCCACCTTCATGGCGGGTGCCGTGCTGATGCAGTTCGGTTTCTCGCCCGAGGCGCTGTTCACCAAGGCGGTTGAAGTGCACTCCAAGCACGATGCCATCATGGCGCCGGGCGCCCTGATCAAGGATCCGGTCTCCGCCATCTCGGTCGGTATGGCCCTGATGTTCGGTACCGCCGGCCTGCCGCACATCCTGATGCGCTTCTTCACCGTGCCGAACGCCAAGGAAGCCCGCAAGTCGGTTGCCTGGGCGACCACCTGGATCGGTTACTTCTACATCCTGACCTTCATCATCGGTTTCGGCGCCATTACCAACCTGATCCAGAATCCGGGCGACTTCTACGTCGGCGGCGAAATCGCCAAGGGCCTGAAGGGCGGCGGCAACATGGCTGCCGTGCATCTGTCGCAAGCGGTTGGCGGCAACCTCTTCCTCGGCTTCATTTCGGCCGTGGCCTTCGCGACGATTCTGGCCGTGGTTGCCGGTCTGACCCTGTCCGGTGCTTCCGCGGTGTCGCATGACCTTTACGCTTCCGTGATCAAGAAGGGCCAGGCATCCTCCGACGCCGAACTCCGTGTTTCCAAGATCACCACGATCTGTCTCGGCGTTCTGGCGGTGGTTCTCGGTATCGCCTTCGAGAAGGAAAACGTCGCCTATATGGTCATGCTGGCCTTCGTCATCGCCTGTTCCGGCAACTTCCCGGTGCTCTTCATGTCCGTGTTGTGGAAGAACTGCACGACCCGTGGCGCCGTGGTCGGCGGTTTCACCGGCCTGATTCTGGCGGTGGTCCTGACCATCGGTTCCGCCAGCGTCTGGGAAGCCGTCTTGGGCAACCCGAAGGGCTCCGCCTGGTTCCCGTACAACTCCGCCGCCATCTTCTCGATGTCCGCCGCGTTCTTCACAATCTGGCTGGTGTCAATCCTGGACAACTCTGCCCAGGCCAAGAAGGAACGTGCGCTGTATCCGGCCCAGCAACTCCGCTCGGAAACCGGCCTCGGTGCAGCCGGCGCCTCCGGCCACTAAGCCGACGGGAACACCGTCATGCAAAAAGCCCGGGTTTCGACCCGGGCTTTTTTTCGTCCATTTATGGCTGTTTTTCCGGGTCCACCGCGACCGGGCGACAATTGCCGTGCGCAAAAGGAATTGCGCGCCGAACAAATAGCCGGGCGGCGAATTTGATAAACTGGCGGGGTTTGTGCGGGAAAAATGGTAGGGGGCGCCCAGTGCAGGATCGGGCAACCCCCTGAGTCGTGGCTTGAGCCAGAGACTCCATAGACCTTAAAAGGAGAACAGCAGAGGCAGGGTAATGCTGTAGGCTTACAGAATTCTTACGCAGTTTGGTCCGGAGTTAAATGCGAATTCTTATTGCAGAGGACGACGCCATCATCGCCGATGGCCTTTCACGTTCGCTTCGCCAGGGCGGCTACGCGGTCGACTGGGCTGCCGACGGCGTAGCCGCGGAAGCGGCCCTGTCGACCGCCACCTACGATCTGCTGATTCTTGATCTGGGCTTGCCGAAGTTGTCCGGACTCGAAGTGCTCAAACACCTGCGGGCGCGTAATTCGCAGTTGCCGGTGCTGATCCTCACCGCCCTCGATGGCACCGGCGATCGCGTCAAGGGACTCGATCTGGGCGCTGACGACTACATGGTCAAGCCCTTCGAACTTGCCGAACTCGAGGCCCGGGTCCGCGCCTTGACGCGCCGCTCGAGCGGAACGACGCCGACCATTCAGTGCGGCCTCCTGATCTACGATCAGGTCGGCCGCGTGGCCCAGATTCAGGGCCAGACCCTCGACCTGTCGGCGCGCGAAATCGGCCTCCTCGAGATCCTGCTCAATCGCATGGGTCGCCTGGTCAGCAAGGACCAACTGGTCGATCACCTGTGCGGCTGGGGAGAGGAAGTCAGCCACAATGCCATCGAGGTCTATGTCCACCGCCTGCGCAAGAAACTCGAGGCGGGTGGCGTCAAGATAGCCACGGTGCGTGGTCTGGGTTACTGCCTTGAGCGACCCCAGGCCGAGTAGTCCGCCGGCCCCCGAAAGCGAACGGTCGCTTTTTGGCGAGATCCTTGACTGGATGCTCGCCCCGCTGCTGTTTGTCTGGCCGTTGAGCATCGCCTTCACGCATTACTTCGCCAACAATGTCGCCAATTTTCCCTACGATCAGTCCTTGCGCGAGCACGTGACGGCCATCTCGCGGCAGGTCAAGTTGATCGATGGCAAGCCGGTACTCAGTTTGCCGGCCTCGACGCGGGCATTGCTGCGCGCCGACGAGACCGACAAGGTGTATTTCCACGTCGTCGGTCGCGAAGGCAAGTTGCTGGCCGGCGACCGCGAACTGCCAACGCCCGATCTGCAGGTCGCGCCCGACGCGTTGCCGGGAGACATCTATTTCCGCGATATCGAGTTGAACGGACAGGACGTGCGTGTCGCCTATTCTTATATCGCTGACGGGGAGATGCCGCGCGACCGCTGGGTGCTGGTCGAAGTCGGGGAGACGACCGAAAAACGCACGCAACTGGCCAACAAGATCGTCGCCAGCGTCATCCTGCCCCAGTTCGTCATCATTCCGCTGGCCGTCATGCTGGTCTGGTTCGGCCTGTCGCGCGGACTGCGTCCGTTGAATCGCCTGCGCAAGACGATCGAAAAGCGTGACCCGGGCGATCTCTCGCCGATCGCCACGCGCCGGGTGCCCGAGGAACTGGAGCCGCTGGTCGAGGCCTTCAACGAAATGCTCGAACGCATGAAGCGCAACGTCGAAGCGCAGCAGCGTTTCGTGGCCGATGCAGCGCACCAGATGCGGACCCCGCTCACCGGTTTGAAGACGCAGGCGCAGTTCGCCATCCGCGAAGCGGATCCGGAAGCGCTGCGCCATGCGCTGCGCCAGATAGCGGTGGGCGTTGATCGCGCCGGGCGCCTGGTCAACCAGTTGCTGACGCTGGCCCGGGCCGAGGGGGGTGAGGCCGCGCAGCAGAGCCATGAGCCGCTCGATCTGGTCGCCC
This sequence comes from Azonexus sp., assembly GCA_035466795.1. Taxonomy (GTDB): domain Bacteria; phylum Pseudomonadota; class Gammaproteobacteria; order Burkholderiales; family Rhodocyclaceae; genus Azonexus. Next base: position 3,381 of record DATIUN010000110.1, read on the forward strand.
TGGTGCGCGACGTGGTTGCCGACTGGGTTATGGTGGCGCTCGACAAGCGGATCGATCTCGGCTTCGAGGCGGACGAGACGGCGATGGTGAGTGGCAATGTCTTTCTGCTCCAGGAACTGGTCAAGAATCTTCTCGACAACGCGCTCAGATACACGCCAGCCGACGGCCGCGTGACCTGCAGGGTAATGAGCTCGGCGGGCAAGACCATTTTCGAAGTTGAGGACAACGGTGTGGGGATTTCCGAAGCGCAGGCAGAGATGGTTTTCGAACGCTTTTACCGGGTCGATGATGCGTCGACCGAGGGCAGCGGGCTGGGGCTCGCCATCGTTCAGGAAATTGCCACCCAGCACAACGCAACGGCCAGCCTGCGTCCCAACTCGACTGGTCGCGGCGCCGTCGCCCGGGTGATCTTTCCGACCTGGCAACCGCCGCCCCCGCCGCCGCCAGTGCCGGAGGATTTCTCCGAGCTCTATCGGCAATCCCCGCCACTCGGCACCTGAGCGCAGGTTTTTGGCTGGGCATTGTTGCGGCGGACCGGACACCTCGCTATAATTCGGCCTCCCTTTGGCCAATTAGCTCAGTTGGTAGAGCAGCGGATTGAAAATCCGCGTGTCCGTGGTTCGATTCCGCGATTGGCCACCAAAAAAATTCAAGCACTTAGCCCGGTCCCCGTGACCGGGCTTTTGCTTGTGCGCCCAGCATGGGCGCACTCCTGCGGGTGCAAGTCCCGCCGTAAGTTGATCACAGCGAACGAAGCGAAGCGCAACTGCGTGAGGGCGACCGAGCGTGGGGAGGAAGTGTGGAGCATAAACTGCGAGCCGATGGACAAGAACCGGATAGAAGGCGCTGCCGAGCAGGGCAAGCGGGCAAGCAACCGCGAAGTCCTCGTGATCAAGGCGAAGTGGCGTAAATCCGGCGGTTGTGCAGTGAAGGAGTGCGTTCTTACCTGGGGAGATCTCGCCTCGTGCCTGAAAGGGCGACGTGGCAACACGGAGCGAGAGCGGCAAGCCGTGCGCAGCAGGGCGGTCGATGCTACGCATCTCTTCGCCGCTGCGGAAAGTCAGCCGAGGCCGTAGTAGCTGCCGGGATGGAGCAAAGGGCCGAACGAGAAGGAGTGCCTTACGCCATGTCGATGCGTGAAGCCTTGCGTCAGATGCCCGCGACAGCGGGGCGGGTGCCGATAGCGAGCGGTGAAGCTGCCCGCGTACGCACCAGCGACGAAGCGACACGCCCGCGCCATGAAACGGGGAGCACAGGGTCAGCGCTGCTGTTGGCGGCGCTGACGAGGGAGAACCTGCAACAAGCGTGGAAGCGGGTAAAGGCCAACAAAGGTGCGGCAGGGGTGGATGGTCGGGATATTCCTGAAACGGCCCGCTACTTGCAGACTGAATGGTCGGGAATCCGTGAGCAACTGTTACAGGGGACGTACCGGCCCAGTCCGGTACGACGGGTGACGATCCCGAAGCCGGCTGGTGGCGAGCGCGAGCTGGGCATTCCGACGGTGACGGATCGGCTGATCCAGCAAGCGCTGCTGCAAGTATTGCAGCCGATTCTGGATCCGACATTCAGCGAATACAGCTACGGTTTCCGGCCCGGACGCAGCGCACAGGAAGCGGTTGTTCGTGCGCAAGCCTACGTTCAGTCGGGATGCCGAATTGTGGTTGATGTTGATCTGGAGAAATTCTTTGATCGGGTGAATCACGACATTTTGATAGGCCGACTGCGGAAGCGGATCGGTGATGCTGGGGTAATCCGGCTGATCCGGGCGTATCTGAACAGCGGGATCATGCAGGATGGCGTCGTCGTGTCGCGGCATCAGGGGACACCGCAGGGTGGGCCGCTGTCGCCGTTACTGGCGAATGTATTGCTGGATGAAGTGGATCGGGAACTGGAGCGCCGGGGTCATTGCTTTGTGCGCTATGCCGATGATGCGAATGTGTATGTTCGCAGCCAGCAGGCGGGTGAGCGGGTGATGGCCTTGCTGCGGAAGATGTACGCGAAGCTGCACCTGATGGTCAATGAGGCCAAAAGTGCGGTGGCGAGTGCATTTGGCCGCAAGTTTCTCGGCTTCAGTTTCTGGATGGCCCCGAAAGGGGTGATCAAATGCGGTGTGGCGGTCAGGCCGATGGCGACCTACAAGCAGCGGATCAGGCAACTGACTCGCCGTGCGTGTGGTCGCAGTATGGCGGAAGTCGTTGAAAGGCTGCGGCCCTATGTTCTGGGCTGGAAGGCATATTTCCGTTTGTCGCAAACCCCGAGGCTCTGGCGCACGCTGGACGAATGGATGCGACACCGGCTACGGGCCATACAGCTCAAGCACTGGAAACGTGGCCTGACGATGTATCGGGAATTGAAAGCCTTGGGGGCGTCGGAAACAGTGGCGCTTCGGGTGGCGGGCAATGCCCGCAGTTGGTGGCGAAATGCCTACCGACTGATCAACTCGGTACTGACCATTGCCTACTTTGATCGACTCGGGGTGCCCCGGCTCTCATAACCTCAACTTCTCGAACCGCCCGGTGCGGACCCGCATGCCGGGTGGTGTGGCAGGGGCGCAGCCTATGATGGCTGCCCCCTATGCCGATTCTCACGGCCGGTTTTTGCCAATTTTTCGGGGTCGACCGCGCCCATCCCGAAAAGCCTCCTCAGGGCATGCCGACCTGCCGCCGGACCGCTTCCAGGTAGGCGTCGGCATCCATCGCGCCGCCCTGACGCTGGGCGCGCCAGATC
>DATIUN010000111.1:0-3697 GCA_035466795.1 Azonexus sp.
GGTCGCATGGACGAATCCGTAAATCTGGCGGCATGGGTCGTCTGGGGTGGCTTCGGGCTGGCCCTGGTTCTCGGCTTTGTCGCCGCCAGGACGAATTTCTGCACCATGGGCGCGATTTCCGACGTGGTGAACATGGAGCACTGGGGCCGCGTGCGCATGTGGCTGCTCGCGATTGCGGTGGCCATGATCGGCACCAACCTGCTGTACTACGGCGAGCTGATCGATCTGTCGAAATCGATTTATCACCGCCCGTCCCTGCCCTGGCTGTCAATGCTGGTCGGCGGCATCCTGTTCGGCATCGGCATGACCCTGGCCGGCGGCTGCGCCAACAAGAATCTGTTGCGCCTCGGCGGCGGCAGCCTGCGCTCGCTGGTCGTCCTGGTCTTCGTTGCGATTTCCGCCTACATGACCCTGAAAGGCTTGTTCGGCCAGTGGCGTTCCAGCTTTCTCGACCCTGTGGCGATCGACCTCTCCGGATTCGGCATGGAGGGCCAGGGCCTTCCCCATCTGCTGGCCGCGCTGACCGGCATGCCGGCGAAAACCGCATTGCTCGCGGCGACGGCGGCCGTTGCGCTCGCCCTGCTGATCTTCGTGTTCAAGGACAAGCGCTTCCGGACCAACGGCGAACAGGTAATCGGCGGCACGATACTGGGGCTGATAATCACCACCGCGTGGTACCTCACCGGGCACATCGGCTTTGCCGAAAATCCGGAAACGCTGGAACTGACGTTTTTCGGGACCAGTTCCCGCACGCTGGAATCGATGAGTTTCGTGGCGCCCACCGCCTACACGCTTGAATTGTTGATGCTGTGGACCGACAAATCCCTGCGCCTCACCTTCGGCGTCGCCACCGTCCTCGGCGTCGCACTGGGTTCGCTCATCTACGCTCTCGGCGCGCGCAAGTTCCGCTGGGAGGGCTTTGCCTCGGTTGAAGACCTCGGCAACCAGATCGTCGGCGGCCTGCTGATGGGCTTCGGTGGCGTCACCGCCATGGGCTGCACCATCGGTCAGGGCATGAGCGGCGTGTCGACCCTGGCCATCGGCTCGTTCATCGCCCTGTCCGGCATTGTCGCCGGTTCGGTGGCGACGATGAAGTGGCAGCAGCGCTGAGGCCGCCCGGCACTCCTGACCTCGACGTTCCCCGTAGCCGCTAAAGGCTTTTGTAGGTCAGAAATACGCGCGTCTTGGGCAAGCCGAGGCTGAGGAAGAAGCCTTCGGCCACCTTGCTTGCCGATTCCGGCCCGGCGATATACATGTCGCCGTCGGTGATCTCCGGGTGCTCGTTGATTATTCCCTTGAGCATTTTCAGCAAGGCTTCTTCGCGCAATTGGGTGAGGTGCGACAAGTCATGCCCGGCGACCAGCTTCGTGTAGCGGAAATTATCCAGCGCATCCGCCCAGGCGCGCGGAATATTGGGCACGTAAATGCTGCTGTCGGTCGACCCGATCCAGTACAGATTGATCGCCTGAGAGTGCTCCAGTGACATGGCATGCTTGATCAGGCTCTTGATCGGCGCGAAACCCATGTCGAAGGCGAAGAAGTAAAGCGGTCGCGTGATCTTTTCCTGCAGGATGAATTCGCCCTTGGGCCCTTCGATATCGACAACCTCATTGGTCTTGAGCCGTTCGAAGAGATAATCCGAAAACAGGTTTCCCGGCAGGCGGCGCACATGGAACAGAACCGTGCGCTCGTCGCATGGGCAACTGGCGATGGGCAGCTCGGCCGTGAATGACTTGCCCAGCGTCAGGGTCACATATTGCCCGGCCAGAAAGCGCAACCGTCTCGAGTGTGGCGTCTGCAGGAGCAGCAGCGCCACATCCTGATGGATGAAGGTGATCGACTTGACCTTCGCGGCAATCTCCTGGAACGGAATGTCCTGCACACCGCCCGCCACCGGTGCTTCGATTTCGACATCGGTCACCGCAGTATTGGAACACAGCAGCACATAACCCTGAATCTTTTCCGCCTCGGTCAGGGCGAAATCATGGTGACGCGTCTTCTTGACCTGCCCGGAAAGGATTTTCGCCTTGCACAAGCCACAATTGCCGCCGCTGCAGCCATAGTTGAGCGGGACACCGGAACGCAACGCGCCTTCAAGCAGGCTGTCCGAGCCCTCGATGAAGAAATCGTGGCCACTGGGCTGCACCGTGACATGAGCCGCCATCACGCGCAAGATGTTGTCCCGCACCGCCAGCGGATTGGGGTAATCCGGCTCCAACGCAGCCCGGGCTTCATTTCCGATCCAGTCGATCAGGCCATTTATCGAGCATTTCGCATCGCCATCCGGTTCATTGCACACCTCGCCCAGCCGGTCGCGCAGGCGGTCGAGCAAATGTTTGAACTGTTTGACCCGAATCTGGCTGATCGCAAGTTCCTTGCTCAGTTCGGTCACCCGCGTGGCGAGGGTTTCGACATCCGGCATGGCGCGCTCGAAGATGCGCTTGCCGAAAGCCTTTTCCCTGATCTGCACCACCCGTTTGTATTCTACGTCGTTTTCGAGCTGCGCCTTGGGGTAGGCCAGCAACAGATCATCGATGCTGACCATGCCATCAAAGGCATGCAGATCGCCCTGCTGGATCTTTTTCTGCAACTCGCTGCGAATTACGCCAATCAGGCGTGCCGCGCGGGACAGTGTGATCAACTGAGTCCGATCTGACATGGCAACCTCCCTGATACGCGAGCTTAGGCGCTCAAGTCAGCGCAAAGCCGCCGTTCATGATAATGGTTTGGCAATCTGGCGCAGCGCACTGCTGATTTCCCCGGCGCTCGCCGGCCTGACCAGGCGCGCAACTTCCTGCCCGCCGACCATGAAAATCAGCGTCGGCCACAGCTTGACGCGAAACGACCGGCCCAGCGGACGCCCGGGACCATCCTCAACCTTGAGATGGCGCAGCGCCGGATAGTCGGCCATTGCACTCTCGATCAGCGGTTGCGCCGCCATGCAGTGGCCGCACCACGACGTGCCGAATTCGATGACCACCGGCGCCGCGATGGAATCGACCTCGGCGCGCGTTGTCTGGGTTGCTTCGTAGGCTTTGTTCATTGTACGACCCTGTCTCCGTTACCCGAAACATTACCTGCATATCGCCCGGTGAACAAGCATCCGGCTAGAAAATCGCGGGCGAAAAAAATCCCGGGGCGTCGGGCAGGACGGCATTCCGGGACTGCAATCTGGTGCCGGAGATAGGAGTCGAACCTACGACCTTCGCATTACGAATGCGCTGCTCTACCAACTGAGCTACACCGGCACACCTGTTCGGCAAACCAAACAGAGGCGCGGATCATAACCAGATTTCCCGTGCTTGTGAAGACCAGGCGGCGCCGGCAAGCGCCCAGCACAGCGTACAATCACGGCTTTTGCAGGCCCTTTCAGGCAACGTCGGCAACCCATGAATCTTCTTCGCGCCCTGGTGACGGTCAGCGGCATGACGCTGCTCTCGCGAATTCTCGGCTTCGTTCGCGATTTCGTGATTGCCCGCACCTTCGGTGCCGGCCTGGCGACCGATGCTTTTTTCGTCGCCTTCAAGCTGCCCAACCTGCTGCGCCGGATGTTCGCCGAGGGCGCGTTCTCGCAGGCCTTCGTGCCGATTCTCGGCGAATACAAGAACAAACGCGGCGATCAGGAAACGCTGCTGCTGATCGACCACGTGACCAGCATCCTGGCGCTGGTGCTGTTTGCCGTCACCGCCATCGGCGT
>DATIUN010000112.1:0-5668 GCA_035466795.1 Azonexus sp.
ACGGCACATGGCCCCCGCGTGGGGCCATGTGCATTCTGGAGCCGGAGTTTGCACCCATCCTCTGCCTTGCTGGTCAGCCTGATCGCCATCGTCGTCATCCAGTTTCTCGGCCTGGCAGGGCTTGCCCTGGTGTTTGCGGTGCTGCTGGCTGCGCGAAATGCGGCCGCCGGGTGGTGGCAATTGCTGCGCCGGATGCGTTGGTTGTTGTTGAGCGTCTGGCTGATACTTGCCTACGGCGTATCGGGCGATGCCCTGTTTGACCTCGCCTGGATGCCGACACACGAGGGTGCACGGGAAGCCACGCTGCATGTCGCCCGCCTGATATTGATGCTGGGCGCCCTGGCGTGGTTGTTCGCCGTGCTCGGGAACCGCGGCCTTCTGGTCGCGCTGCAGTCGCTATTGCATCCGCTGTCGCGATTCGGTATCAGGAGCGAGCGGTTGGTGGTGCGGCTGTCGCTGGTAATGCAGAATCTGCAGGTGGAGCTGCCGAGGGGCGCCTGGCGCAACATGCTGGACGGGAATGCAGGTCCGGTCGATGGCCCCGAAACACTGCGCGTCGAGGTGCCACCATGGCAAGCGGCTGACTATCTGGTCTGCTTTGCAGCGCTGGCGTTTTCATGGTTCGCGATTTCATTGGGGTGAGCGGGTGACGGTAACAAGGATCGCTCTTGGCGTCGAATATTGCGGTACCCCGTTTCGCGGCTGGCAAAGCCAGGCGGGAGGGCAAACCGTGCAGGACGCACTGGAATCGGCGCTGACGATGATTGCGGGCGAGCCCGTCGGAGTGATCTGCGCCGGACGCACCGATGCCGGCGTTCATGCGACGCATCAGGTCGTGCATTTCGAAACGGCAGTCGAACGGCCGCAGTCGGCATGGGTACGCGGCGTCAATTCGCATTTGCCGGATGCCGTTGCGGTGCGCTGGGCGCAACCGGTCGCCGAATCGTTCCATGCCCGCTTCAGCGCGCGTGGCCGGCGCTATCGTTACTTGCTGCTCAACCGTCCGCAGCGCCCCGGATTGTGGCAGGGTCGGGTCGGCTGGTTTCATTTGCCGCTCGATGTTTCGGCGATGCGCGAAGCGGCACGGAAACTGATCGGCGAACATGACTTCTCGGCTTTCCGCGCGGCGGATTGCCAGGCAAAGACGCCAATCAAGACCTTGTGGCAGGCCGAGGTCCGGCAGAGCGGCAGTTTGCTCGTCTTCGATTTCGAGGCCAGCGCCTTTCTGCATCACATGGTACGAAATCTGGTCGGCAGTCTGGTCCATATTGGCAAGGGAAGGCAGGCGCCGGGGTGGATCGACGAACTGTTGCAGATGAAAGACCGCAAGCTGGCGGCGCCGACTTTTTCACCGGACGGGTTATATTTTCGCGGGCCGATCTACGAACCGCACTGGGGATTACCCAAACCGGACGACGATTTTCTCGATGGAATGCTGAAGTGAAAACACGGATCAAGATTTGCGGCCTGACCCGCGACGAGGATGTCGATGCCGCGGTGGCGGCGGGGGCTGACGCGATCGGCTTCGTCTTCTATCCGCCCAGTCCACGCTATGTCACGCCGCAACGGGCGGCAGAACTGGCCAGACGGATTCCGCCGTTTGTCGATGTCGTCGGCCTCTTCGTCAACGAAGCGCCGGAAGTTGTCCACGCTGCCTGCAGAGCCCTGCCGATCAGCCTCCTGCAGTTTCATGGCGACGAGGATGCCGATTATTGCCGCCAGTTTTCAAGGCCTTATCTACGGGCGGCACGGGTGAGGCCGGGTCTCGATCTGGTAGAATTCGCCGGTTCATTTCCCGACGCCCGGGGTCTATTGCTGGATGCCTTTGTCGAGGGCTACGGCGGTGGCGGCCATGTCTTCGACTGGACGCTGATCCCGCTGGATCTGCCAGGCTTTCTGGTGCTTTCCGGCGGGTTGACCGCAGCTAACGTCGGCGACGCCATCGAACGTGTGCGACCGGTTGCGGTCGACGTGTCGTCCGGGGTTGAAATGAGCAAGGGCATCAAGGATCACTCGAAAATCGCTGCCTTTGTGGCGGCAGTACGGAAAGCCGATGAGTCTATATAACTTCCCCGACGCCAAGGGCCATTTCGGTCCCTATGGCGGCGTATTCGTCGCCGAGACGCTGTTCGGTGCACTCGATGAACTCAAGGCCGCCTACGCGGCGGCGCAGGTCGATCCGGCCTTTCGCGCCGAGTACGAGTATGAACTGAAGCATTTCGTCGGCCGCCCCTCGCCGATCTACCATGCCAAACGCTGGTCCGACCTGCTCGGCGGCGCGCAGATCTACCTCAAGCGCGAAGACCTCAACCACACCGGCGCCCACAAGGTGAATAACTGCATCGGCCAGGCCATGCTCGCCCGGCGCATGGGCAAACCGCGCGTCATCGCCGAGACCGGCGCCGGGCAGCACGGCGTGGCGACCGCTACCGTCGCCGCCCGCTACGGCATGGAGTGCGTGGTCTACATGGGCAGCGAGGACGTCAAGCGCCAGGCCGCCAACGTCTATCGCATGAAACTGCTCGGCGCCACCGTCGTCCCGGTCGAGTCCGGCTCGAAGACGCTCAAGGATGCGCTCAACGAAGCGATGCGCGACTGGGTGACCAACATCCACGACACCTTCTACATCATCGGGACAGTGGCCGGCCCGCATCCCTACCCGATGCTGGTGCGTGACTTCCAGAAGGTCATCGGCGAGGAGTGCCTGCTGCAGATGCCGGAAATGACCGGTCGACAGCCCGATGCGGTGATCGCCTGCGTCGGTGGCGGGTCGAACGCGATGGGTATCTTCTATCCCTACATCAATATCGAGGGCGTCCGCCTGATCGGCGTCGAAGCCGCCGGCGAGGGCATCGAGTCCGGCCATCATGCCGCTTCGCTGACCGCCGGCCACCCCGGCGTGCTGCATGGCAATCGCACCTACCTGCTGCAGGACGAGGACGGGCAGATCATCGAGACGCATTCGATTTCGGCCGGCCTCGACTACCCCGGCGTCGGCCCCGAGCATGCCTGGCTGAAGGACATCGGCCGCGCCGAATACGTGCCGATCAAGGACAGCGAAGCGCTGGAAGCCTTCCACAACCTGTGCCGCCTCGAGGGCATCATCCCGGCGCTCGAATCCAGCCACGCGCTGGCCTATGCCGCCAAGCTGGCACCGACCATGGCGAGGGAACAGATTCTGCTGGTCAACCTCTCCGGCCGGGGTGACAAGGACATGCATACCGTGGCCGAAAAATCCGGAATTGTCTTCTGATGTCGCGTATCAAATCCGCTTTCGAACGCCTCAACGGCGAAGGCCGCAAGGCGCTGATTCCTTTCATCACCGCCGGCGATCCCGATGCGGCGCTGACCGTACCGCTGATGCACACGCTGGTCGAGGCGGGAGCCGATATCATCGAGCTTGGCGTGCCGTTCTCCGACCCGATGGCCGACGGACCAACCATCCAGCGCGCTTCCGAGCGGGCGTTGGCCAAGGGCATGAAGCTGCGCAAGGTGCTCGAGCTGGTCGTCGAATTCCGCAAGGTCGATGCGACAACTCCGGTCGTACTGATGGGTTACGCCAATCCGGTCGAGGCGATGGGGCTGGAGAAGTTTGCCGCCGCTGCCTCAACCGCCGGTGTCGATGGCGTCCTGATCGTCGATTACCCGCCCGAAGAAGCCGCGGCTTTTGGCGCCGCGATGAAAGCGCACGGCATGGATCCCATTTTCCTGCTGGCGCCGACGTCGACCGCGGCGCGCATCGCGCAGGTGGCCGAAGTGGCCAGCGGCTACGTCTATTACGTCTCGCTGGCCGGGGTGACTGGTTCTGGCGCCCTGAATGTCGACGCGGTGGCCGAGCGCCTGCCGCAGATTCGCCAGCAGACGGGCTTGCCGGTCGGTGTCGGATTCGGCATTCGTGACGCGTCGACCGCGTCACGCATCGCTGCCATTGCGGATGCCGTGGTGGTCGGCAGCCGGATTATCGAGGAAATTGAAAAATCCACGGCCGAAACCGCCTGTCCCAATGTGAGAGCACTGGTGGCGGATATTCGTCGTGGTGTGGACGAGGTGAAAAGATGAGCTGGCTGAACAAGCTTCTTCCCCCGAAGATCAAGCGTGAGCAGGGGCCGCAGCGCCGCGGGGCATTGCCGGAAGGCCTGTGGAGCAAGTGCCCGTCCTGCGAGGCGGTGCTCTACGCCTCCGATCTGGATAACAACCTGCAGGTGTGTCCCAAGTGCGGTCACCACAATCGCCTCGGTTCGCGCCAGCGGCTGGATCTGCTGCTTGATCCGGAAGGCAGGTTCGAGATCGCCGCCGAGGTCGTTCCGGTCGACAGCCTGAAATTCAAGGATTCCAAGCGCTATCCGGATCGTTTGATGGAGGCAAACGAGGCGACCGGGGAAAGCGATTCACTGGTCGTGCTGCAAGGCGCCATCAAGACCATGCCGGTGGTTGCCGCCGCTTTCGAGTTCGATTTCATGGGCGGTTCGATGGGTTCGGTGCTCGGTGAGCGCTTCGTGCGCGGCGTCAATGTCGCGGTCGAGCAGAAAATGCCCTTTATCTGCATTACCGCTTCAGGCGGCGCGCGGATGCAGGAAGGCCTGTTCTCGCTGATGCAGATGGCGAAGACGACGGCGGCCCTGACCAAGCTTTCCGAAGCCGGCCAGCCCTTCATTTCCATCCTTACCGATCCGACCATGGGCGGCGTTTCGGCGTCGTTCGCCTTCGTCGGCGACGTGGTGATCGCCGAGCCCAAGGCGCTGATCGGTTTCGCCGGGCCGCGCGTCATCGAGCAGACGGTACGCGAGACCTTGCCGGAGGGCTTCCAGCGCTCCGAATTCCTGCTCGAAAAGGGCGCCATCGACATGATCATCGATCGTCGTGAACTGCGCGATCAGGTGGCTCGCGTTCTGGCACTTCTGCAAAAGCTGCCGGCCGCCGCTTGAACAATCTGGAAGACTGGCTGCTGCATCTTGAAGGCCTGCACCCCAAGGGGCAGGCCGGCATCGAGCTGGGGCTGGAGCGCATCCGGCAGGTCAAGGCGGCGCTCGGGCAAGTCCAGCATTGCCCGGTCATCATTGTCGGTGGTACCAACGGCAAGGGTTCGACCTGCGCCTTCCTGGAAATCATCATTGCCCGCGCCGGCTACACGGCCGGGTGCTATACCTCGCCCCACCTGCTGAACTACAACGAGCGGGTACGCGTGAACGGCCGGCCAGCGGGCGACGATGCGCTGTGCGCCGCATTCGCCCGGGTCGAGGCGGCGCGGCGCGCGGCCGGCAATGTGGCGCTGACCTATTTCGAGTTCGGTACGCTGGCGGCCTGGGAGGTTTTCGCGGCCGCCGGCGTCGAGGCGGCGATCCTCGAAGTCGGGCTCGGCGGCCGGCTCGATGCGGTCAACGCATACGAACCGGACGTTTCCATCGTCACCACCATCGCGCTCGATCATACCGAGTGGCTGGGGCCGGACCGCGAAAGCATCGGCTTCGAGAAGGCCGGCATTTACCGCGCCGGCAAGCCGGCCCTGTGCGCCGACCCGCAACCGCCGCAAAGTCTGCTCGATCATGCTGCCGCCATCGGTGCCGATCTGCGCCTGATCGGTCGCGATTTCGGGTTCGAGCGCGCCCGGGGCGAGGGCAACGAAAACCGCCTGCAATGGCGCTGGTGGTGCCGCGCCGGCGAAAAGGTG
>DATIUN010000113.1:0-4658 GCA_035466795.1 Azonexus sp.
GTTCGGCCCGCTGTTCCTGACCCAGTTTCTCGGCGCGTTCAACGACAATCTCTACAAGAACGCGCTGGTCGTGCTGGTCACTTTCCAGTCGGCGCAGTGGACGTCGATGCGCCCGGAAATTCTCGCCAACCTCGCTGCCGGCCTGTTCATCCTGCCGTTCTTCTTCTTTTCGGCGACCGCCGGGCAGCTCGCCGACAAGTACGACAAGGCGATGCTGGCGCGGTTCACCAAGCTGCTCGAAGTGGGGGTCATGCTGGTTGCGATCGCCGGTTTCCTGCTGCACAGCCTGACCCTGCTGCTGGCCGCGCTGTTTCTCCTCGGCCTTCAATCGACGCTGTTCGGGCCGGTCAAATACGCGATCCTGCCGCAGCACCTGGATGAACGGGAACTGGTCGGCGGCAACGCCCAGGTCGAAGCCGGCACCTTCGTCGCCATCCTGATCGGTACGCTGTCCGGCGGCCTGCTCGCCGGGGCCGGCGTCGATGCGGTGTGGATCGCCATGGCCGGGCTGGGCGTCGCGGTGGCCGGTTACATTGCCAGTCGCGGCATTCCGGATGCGCCGCCGCCGGCGCCGGGGCTGACGGTCAACCCCAATCCATTGACCGAAACCTGGCGCAACATCGGGTTCGCGCGCGAAAACCGGACAGTCTTCCTGTCCATCCTCGGCATTTCCTGGTTCTGGCTCTACGGCGCGCTGTTCCTCGCCCAGATACCGGCCTACGGCAAGTATGTGCTGGGCGGCGGCGAGGCGGCGGTCACCCTGCTGCTGGCTACCTTCACCGTCGGCATCGGCACCGGCTCGCTGCTCTGCGAGCGGCTGTCGGCGCGCCACGTCGAGATCGGGCTGGTGCCGCTGGGGTCGATCGGGTTGACCCTCTTTGGGCTTGATCTGGCCTATGCCTCGACCCTGCTGCCAGCGGTGAATGGCGAACTGGCGCTCGGCGCGCTGCTCGGCCGGCCCGGCGTCTGGCGGGTGATGGCCGATCTGCTCCTGCTCGGGATGTTCGGCGGCTTCTTCATCGTCCCGCTGTATGCGCTGGTGCAGCTGCGCAGCACGCCCGACAAGCGGGCGCGGATCATCGCCGCCAACAACATCATCAATGCATTCTTCATGGTTGTCGGGGCGCTTGCCGCGGCCGCCATGTTCGCCGAGGGGTTGTCGATCCCGATGCTGTTCGCGGTTGCCGCTATCTGCAACGCAGCCGTCGCCGTCTTCATCTACGGCTTAGTGCCCGAGTTTCTGCTGCGCTTCCTGGCCTGGGCCCTGATTCACTTTTTCTACCGCGTGAAGAAGCGCGGCGTCGAGCACATCCCGCACGAAGGCGCGGCGCTGATCGTCTGCAACCATGTCAGCTTCGTCGATCCGGTCATCCTGATGGCGGTTTCGCCGCGGCCGATCCGCTTCGTGATGGATCACCACATCTTCCGCACGCCGCTCATCTCGTTCATCTTCCGCCACACCCGGGCGATTCCGATCGCCCCGGCCAAGGAGGATGCGGCGATGATGGAGCGTGCTTTTGAGGATGTTTCGGCGGCGCTGAAGGAGGGCGAACTGGTCGGCATCTTCCCCGAGGGCCGGATCACCGACAGCGGTGAGCTGTATCCATTCCGTCCCGGCGTGACGCGGATTCTCGAGCGCGATCCGGTGCCGGTCATTCCGCTGGCACTGCAGGGGCTGTGGGGCAGTTTCTTCTCGCGCAAGGGCGGCCCGGCGATGAGCAAGCCGTTCCGCCGTCCGCTGTTCTCGAAAATTGCCGTCGTCGGCGCCGCGCCTGTGGCGCCGGCGGAAGCGACCCCGGCCAGGCTGCAGGAAATCGTCGGACGCCTGCGCGGCGACTGGAAGTAGCCGGTCAGTCGGTTAGAATTCCCGCATGGCACTGCAACTCGACCGGATCAGGGAACGCCTCGACCTTTACGAAAAGCTGATGCGGCTCGACAAGCCGATCGGCATCCTGTTGCTGCTGTGGCCGACGCTGTGGGCTTTGTGGTTGTCGTCGGTCGGCAAGCCGGACTGGATCGTGCTCTGGGTCTTCATTCTCGGTACCGTGCTGATGCGCTCGGCCGGTTGCGTCATCAACGACTACGCTGACCGTGATTTCGACCGCCACGTCGAGCGAACGAAGGAGCGCCCGCTGACCGCCGGCAAGGTGACGACGAAGGAAGCGCTCGCTCTCTTCGCAGCCCTCTCGCTGTGCGCCTTTGCGTTGGTACTGATGCTTGGCAATCCACTGGTGATCTGGATGTCGGTGCCGGCGCTTTTCCTGGCGGCGAGCTATCCCTTCACCAAGCGTTTCCTCGCCATCCCGCAGGCCTACCTCGGCGTCGCCTTCGGCTTCGGCATCCCGATGGCCTACGCGGCCCATCTCGGCGAAGTGCCGGTCGAAGCGTGGTGGCTGCTGCTCGCCAACGTCTTCTGGGCGGTTGCTTACGATACCGAATATGCGATGGTCGACCGTGACGACGACCTGAAGATCGGCATCAAGACCTCGGCCATCACCTTCGGGCGCTACGACGTGGCGGCGGTGATGTTCTGCTATGCGGCAATGCTCGCCATCCTCGGCTGGATTGGCTTCACGCTGCATCTCGGCTGGGCCTTCTACGCCGGACTGGCGGTCGCCGCCGGTATCATGGGTGTGCATTACACGTGGATTCGCGGCCGCGAGCGGATGGCCTGCTTCAAGGCGTTTTTGCATAACAATTGGGTCGGTGCGGCGATTTTCGCCGGCATCGTCGTCGATTTTCTGGTTTCCGGAAGGAGTTTTGGATGAAAGCACTGATTTCTGCCATTTTCTTGGCGTCGACCGTGACTGTGGGGGTTGCCGGGCCGGCGCTCGCCGACGATGCGCGTCAGCTGGTCAGGCTGCCGCCGCCCGCCCAGGAAGCACTGCGCCAGGAAATGCTCGACAATCTGCTGGCGGTCAACGAAATCCTGTCGCTGATGGCCGTCGGCAAGGTCAGGGAGGCCGGCGAGGTCGCCGAAAGCAAGCTCGGCCGGTCGGCCATGGGCAAGCATCGCGACAAGCCCTTCGATGCCCGCCCCGGTCCGCACATGCCGCCAGCCATGCACGGCATCGGCATGGATGGCCATCAGGCAGCCAGCGAATTCGCGGTGGCTGCAAAGGCAGGCGACCGCGACAAGGCGCTGGCGCTATTGCCCAATCTGACCACGGCCTGCGTCGCCTGCCATTTTTCCTTCCGGACCCGATGAAATATCACGACCTGCGCGACTTCATGGCGCAACTGGAAAGAACCGGCGAGCTGAAGCGCGTCGGCGTCGAGGTCGATACGCGCCTCGAAATGACAGAAATCTGCGACCGCGTGCTGCGCGCCGCCGGTCCGGCCATCCTGTTCGAGAAGCCGAAGGGCCATACGATTCCCGTGCTCGCCAACCTGTTCGGCACGCCGAAGCGGGTGGCGCTGGGCATGGGCGAGGAGTCGGTGCAGGCGCTGCGCGAAGTCGGCAAGCTGCTCGCCTACCTCAAGGAGCCGGAGCCGCCCAAGGGGCTGAAGGACGCCTGGGACAAGTTGCCGATCCTCAAGCAGGTCATGAACATGGCGCCGAAAACGGTGTCGTCGGCACCGTGTCAGGAAATCGTCTGGGAAGGGAAGGATGTTGACCTCGCCAGGCTACCGATCCAGCACTGCTGGCCGGGCGACATCGCGCCGCTGATCACCTGGGGCCTGGTCGTCACCAAGGGGCCGCACAAGAACCGCCAGAACCTCGGCATTTACCGCCAGCAGGTGTTGGGGCCGAACAAGGTGATCATGCGCTGGCTGGCGCATCGCGGCGGGGCGCTGGATTTTCGCGAGCATCAACTGGCCAATCCGGCGCAGCCGTTCCCGGTGGCGGTCGTCCTCGGCTGCGACCCGGCGACCATTTTGGGCGCCGTGACGCCGGTGCCCGATTCGTTGTCCGAATACCAGTTCGCCGGCCTGTTGCGCGGCGGCAAAACCGAACTGGTCAAGTGCATCGGCTCGGCTTTGCAAGTCCCCGCTTCGGCCGAGATCGTGCTCGAAGGGGTGATCCACCCCGGCGAAATGGCGCTCGAAGGACCGTATGGCGACCACACCGGCTACTACAACGAGCAGGCCGAATTCCCCGTCTTCACCATTGAGCGCATCACCATGCGCCGTGAGCCGATCTACCACAGCACCTACACCGGCAAGCCGCCCGATGAACCGGCCGTGCTCGGCGTCGCATTGAACGAAGTCTTCGTGCCGCTGTTGCAGAAGCAGTATCCGGAGATCGTCGATTTCTACCTGCCGCCGGAAGGCTGCTCGTACCGGATGGCCATCGTCAGCATCAAGAAGGCTTACCCCGGCCACGCCAAGCGCATCATGTTCGGCATCTGGAGCTTCCTGCGCCAGTTCATGTACACCAAGACGATCATCGTCGTCGACGACGACATCGACATCCGCGACTGGAAGGAAGTGGTCTGGGCGATGACGACGCGCATGGATGCGACGCGCGACACGACCCTGGTCGACCACACGCCGATCGACTACCTCGACTTCGCCAGCCCGGTGGCCGGCCTCGGCTCCAAGATGGGGCTGGACGCGACCAACAAGTGGCCGGGCGAGACCAGCCGCGAATGGGGGCGGCCGATTGCCATGGATGGCGATGTCAAAAAGCGCGTCGACGGCATGTGGCAGGATCT
>DATIUN010000114.1:0-2698 GCA_035466795.1 Azonexus sp.
AGCGGTCGAATACCTGGCTGGCCTGCCGGGCGACCGGACCGACACCCAGCACATCGAGATCATGGAAATTAAATTCGGGATTGAGGCCGAAGTATTCGTCGCCCAGATTGCGCCCGCCAATGATCGCCACCCGGTTGTCGACCACCATCTGCTTGTTGTGCATGCGCCGGTTCAGCCGCTTGAAGTCGCTGGCCATGCCGGCGCCACGGCCGAACAGTGAGCGATCGTCCCAGGGGTTGAAGACGCGGATCTGGATGTTCGGGTGGCGGTCGATGCGGGAGAGGAGTTCATCGCGCATTTCGACATGGGTCATGTCGTGCAGCATCGTGCTCAGGTCGTCGAACAGGATGCGCACCTTGACGCCGCGGTCGGCAGCCATGATCACGCGATCCATCATCAGGCGGCCCAGCGTGTCGCCGAACCAGACGTAATACTGCAGGTCGATGCTGTGGCTTGCCGAGTCGATCAGCGTCAGGCGCCAGAGCAGCGCGCGATCGCTCTTTTCGAGGAGGTTGAAGCCCGAATAGTCGGGACCATGCTGCGCGGCGATCGCGGCTTCGGCCGGTGCGAAGCGACTGTCGGGACGTGGCGCTTGTGCCGCTTCGACCGGAGGCTTCGGACCGGCAGGCCCGATGGTCGCTTGCGAGATGCAACCGAGCAGCGACAGGCTGAGCAGCAGGCACAAGACTCTTCCGAGTGCCCTAGGGCCGCTGCTCGTTGCCGTGTCGGCTACGCGATTACGTGTCATGCGTTGTCAAGTTCCTGGAGGAATCTGGCTGGCTATCGCACCTGAAGTGGGTCGCACAAAGATAATGTTTCTTGAACAGAGACTTTACAGCAAACCAGCGCCGGTGCATCTGGGCGCGCCACGTCGTTCGAATCAACACTCTTGGTCACCTCAGGAGACAAATCCAGAGTGAATGGCTACGTAATGCGGAACCCCTGGCCGCTCGGGCCGATTATGCATAGTCGGCCATATGTGAAGCTCCAGATAAGGCCGAGTTGCACCCATTAGCTGTAAGGCAGCTTTCCGAGGGAAGCTGCCGACTGAATGACCGATATTCAGAGCGCTCGACAAGCCGGTCATGGCCGCTTGTTGCCATGTACCTTCACCTACCCTCGCCGCCACACCTGCCAGCGTTCACGTCCGGAAAAGACTGGAATCGAGTCATTGGCTGCAGCATCCTCGATGCGCGTGAAATTCGGTGTCAGCAGTTCGTCCAGTTGTTCGGGCAGGATGCCGAAGGGCGGGCCTTTGGGCTGGTCGCAGATAAAGAAGTACCCGGCAAGCAGACCGCCGGGCGGCAGCAGTTCGGCAACGCGGCGGCCCCAGTCTTCCCACAGCTTGCGCGGCAGGGCGCAGAGGAAGGCGCGTTCGTAGATCAGTTGGTACGGTCGCGGCGGAAAAAAGGTGAAAAAGTCGTCGCAAACGAGGTCGACCGCGCCCCGAAGGAAGTCCCCTTGGGGGACAGCAGTTCCCAGGACTGTTCGCGCCGTGGCGACGGCGACCGGCGAGAAGTCGAGCGCCGTGACCGGCCAGCCGTGTTCGGCCAGATGGCCCGCTTCCCAGGCACTGCCGCAGCCGGGGATCAGCGTGTTCAGCGGCGTTGGCTGGCGGGCGATGAAGTCGGCAAAAGCGCCGGGCACCTTGCCGGCATCCCACGGCGTGGTGCCTTCACCGAAGCGCTTGCACCAGAAATCGGGATGTTCCGGGCGCTGGTCGTCGGGTTTGATCTGGGTGGGGGAAGGCGCCGAATCGCTCATGCTAAGATTGCCGCCTTCGAAACCCTTGCTGCGTGCCGTTCCATGTCCGCTCCTTCCAAGATCATCATCGCTTCCCGCGAATCCCGCCTCGCCATGTGGCAGGCCGTGCATGTGCAGGGCCGTCTGAGCAGTCTAAATCCGGGGGCGGAAGTTGTCATTCTCGGCATGACGACCAAGGGCGACCAGATTCTCGACCGCCCGCTCGCCGAAATCGGCGGCAAGGGGCTGTTCATCAAGGAGCTGGAGGTGGCGATGGAGGAAGGCCGCGCCCATCTCGCCGTCCATTCGATGAAGGACGTGCCGATGCTGATGCCGGAAGGCTTCGTGCTGGCCGCCATTTCGGCCCGCGAAAACCCGCGCGACGCCTTCGTCTCGAACAAGTACGCCGGCCTCGACGAGCTGCCGGCCGGCGCCGTCGTCGGAACTTCCAGCCTGCGCCGCGAATCCATCCTGCGCGCCAAATTCCCGCAACTGGTGATCAAGAGCCTGCGTGGCAACCTCGACACCCGCCTGCGCAAGCTCGATGCCGGCGAATATGACGTGATCATCCTCGCTGCCGCCGGCCTCATACGCCTCGGTCTTGAAAGCCGCATCAAATCGGTGTTGACCGCAGAGCAGTCGCTGCCAGCGCCTGGCCAGGGTGCGCTGGGCATCGAACTGGTCGACGGGGACGCGGCGATGGCTGCCATCGTCGCGCCGCTCAACGATCCGGAGACCGCCCACTGCGTCAAGGCCGAACGCGCCTTCTCGCGCGCCCTCGGCGGCTCCTGCCAGGTGCCGCTCGGCGGTTACGCGATCATCGACAACGACCAACTCTGGCTGCGCGGCTTTGTCGCCACGGCCGACGGCAAGGAAATGGTGGCCGGCGAATTGCGTGGCAATCCAAGCGATGACGAGGCGCTCGGCCGCCAGCTTGCCGACCAGTTGCGGGCGC
>DATIUN010000115.1:0-4630 GCA_035466795.1 Azonexus sp.
CATGTCACCCCTCTATGAGTTATCCACCACGGCCCTCTCCTTCATCCTGATCATCGGCGCCACCACCGCCTTCTTCATGGGGCTGATCGGCCTGGTGCAGAACGACATCAAGCGGGTGGTGGCCTATTCGACCCTCTCGCAGCTTGGCTACATGATCACGGCGCTGGGCGCCTCGGCCTACGCGGCGGGCATCTTCCACCTGATGACCCATGCCTTCTTCAAGGCGCTGCTGTTCCTCGCCGCCGGCTCGGTGATCATCGGCATGCACCACGATCAGGACATCCGCAACATGGGCGGTCTGCGCAAGTACATGCCGATCACCTGGATCACCTCGCTGGTCGGTTCGCTGGCGCTGATCGGCACGCCCTTCCTGTCGGGTTTCTACTCCAAGGACTCGATCATCGAAGCGGTTGCCCTGTCGCACATTCCGGGCGCCGGGTTTGCATACTTCGCGGTCATGGCCGGCGTCTTCGTCACCGCCTTCTACTCCTTCCGCATGTACTTCCTGGTGTTCCACGGTGAGGAGCGTTTCGGCAAGGCCGGGCACGATCACCATGACCACCATGGCGACCACGACGACGAAGAGGCGACTGCCGACCACCATCACGGCCTGGCACCCGGCCAGAAGCCGCACGAGACGCCGTGGGTGGTGACCCTGCCGCTGGTGCTGCTGGCGATTCCTTCGCTGCTGATCGGCTACGTCGCCATCGGGCCGATGGTCTTCGGCGACTTCTTCAGGACGACGATCCCCGGCACCGGCAACATTCCGGTAATCTTCATCGACGCCAATGCCCATCCTGCCATGGCGCACCTTGCCGAGCACTTCCACGGTGCCGGCGCGATGGGCATTCACGCGCTGACCTCGCTGCCGTTCTTCCTGGCGCTGGCCGGGGTGGTCGTCTCCTGGTTTTTCTACATGAAGCGTCCCGACATCCCGGCCGCAATCCAGCGCCGTTTCTCGGCGATCTATACCTTGCTCGACAACAAGTATTACTTCGACCGCTTCAACGAGATCGTCTTCGCCGGTGGTGCTCGCCTGCTGGGCAAAATCCTGTGGCGCGGCGGCGACGTCGGCGTGATCGACGGCGTGATCGTCAATGGCTCGGCGAAGCTTGTCGGCTGGATCTCCTCGGTCACCCGCCTGTTCCAGACGGGCTACGTCTATCACTACGCTTTCACCATGATCATCGGGCTGTTTGTGTTGATGACCCTCTGGATCAACCGCGCCTAGTACCCATGAAAACAGAAGCTTGCACCCGCGCGAACAATTCGCAGAAAAGCAAGGAATAACATGTCGAATTATCCGCTGCTATCTCTCGCCATCTGGCTTCCGATCGTTTCCGGTCTGGTGGTGCTGGCCACCGGCACTGACCGGAACGCGCCGCTGGCAAGGATGCTTGCCCTGTTCGGCGCGGTCATCGCCTTCCTAGTGACGATTCCGTTGTGGACCGGGTTCGACGTGGCCGAAGGCGGCATGCAGTTCGTCGAGATCAAGAACTGGATTCCCCGCTTCAATATCAATTACCACCTTGGCGTTGACGGCATCTCGATGCTTTTCGTCGTCCTGAACGCCTTCATCACCATCATCGTCGTTGCCGCCGGCTGGGAAGTCATCCAGGAAAAGGTCGCCCAGTACAACGCTGCCTTCCTGATCATGTCCGGCTTGATGAACGGCATCTTCACCGCGCTCGACGGCGTGCTGTTCTACGTATTCTTCGAAGCCTCGCTGATCCCGCTGTATCTGATCATCGGCGTCTGGGGCGGACCGAAGCGGGTTTATGCGGCGTTCAAGTTCTTCCTCTACACGCTGTTCGGCTCGCTGCTCTTCCTGCTGGCACTGATGTACCTGTTCATCCAGTCCAACGGCAGTTTCTCGATCCTCGACTGGCACAAGCTGCCGATCTCGCTCGGTGCGCAGATCTGGCTGTTCCTCGCCTTCCTGATCGCCTTCGCGGTCAAGGTGCCGATGTGGCCGGTGCATACCTGGTTGCCGGACGCCCACGTCGAGGCGCCGACCGGCGGCTCGATCGTGCTGGCGGCCATCGCCCTGAAGCTTGGCGCCTACGGCTTCCTGCGTTTCTCGCTGCCGATCGCGCCTGATGCGTCCCACGAACTCTCCGGTCTGGTGGTTGCCCTGTCATTGATCGCCGTCGTCTACATCGGCTTCGTCGCGCTGGTCCAGACCGACATGAAGAAGCTGGTGGCCTACTCGTCGATCGCCCACATGGGCTTCGTAACGCTGGGCTTCTTCATGTTCAGCGCCATGGGCATCGAAGGCGCGCTGGTGCAGATGGTTTCGCACGGCTTCGTCTCGGGCGCCATGTTCTTCTGTATCGGCGTCATGTATGACCGCGTGCACAGCCGGGAGATCGCCGACTACGGCGGTGTGGTCAATACCATGCCGAAGTTCGCCGCACTGTTCATGCTGTTCTCGATGGCCAATGCCGGCCTGCCGGCGACTTCCGGATTCGTCGGCGAATTCATGGTCATCCTCGGCGCCGTCAAATTCAACTTCTGGGTCGCCTTCGCCGCCGCCAGCTCGATGGTCATCGGTGCCGCCTACACGCTCTGGATGTACAAGCGGGTGATCTTCGGCGATGTCGCCAATCACCACGTCGCCGAACTGACCGACATAAACAAGCGCGAGTTCGCCATTCTCTGCGTATTGGCGCTCTGCACCCTGTGGATGGGCCTGTATCCCCAGCCCTTCACGGAAGTCATGCACGCCTCGGTCAACGACCTGTTGCGTCACGTTGCCATCAGCAAGATTCAATAAACGGTAGCCGACATGTTCGACAATTTCGTTGTCCCCGATCTCCTGCCCGCCGCCCCGGAAATCTTCATGGCGTTCATGGCGCTGGCCATCCTGATGATCGATCTGTTCGTCAAGGACAGCCGGCGGGCGCTTACCTTCGGGCTGGTTCAATTCACCCTGTTCGGCAGTCTGGGGATCCAGTTGTTCACCAGCACCGGCACCGTCGACTACACCTTCAGCCGCATGTTCGTCGATGACATGATGGCGGATCTGCTCAAGATGTTCCTCTACATCACGGTCTCCGTGGTGCTCTTCTACTCGCGCAGCTATGTCATCGATCGCGAAGTGATGAACAAGGGCGAGTACTACGTGCTGGCGCTGTTCGCCACCCTGGGCATGATGGTGATGATTTCCGCCAATCATTTCGTGACCATCTATCTCGGCCTCGAACTGTTGTCACTGTCGCTGTACGCCATGGTCGCGATGAATCGCGATTCAATCATGTCCACCGAAGCGGCAATGAAGTATTTCGTCCTCGGCGCGCTGGCCTCCGGCATGCTTCTCTACGGCATGTCGATGATCTACGGCGCTACCGGGACGCTCGAGATTACCGGCATCGGCGAACGCCTCTACGCTGGCGGCGTCAACAAGGCGGTGCTGACTTTCGGCGTCGTCTTCCTGGTTTCCGGGCTGGCCTTCAAACTGGGCGTCGTTCCCTTCCACATGTGGATCCCTGACGTCTATCACGGTGCCCCGACTTCGGTCACCCTGTTCATCGGTTCCGCGCCGAAACTGGCGGCTTTTGCGATCGTCATGCGCCTGCTGGTCAGCGGCCTGATCACCATGGCGCCGGATTGGCAAAACATGCTGATCATTCTGGCGGTACTGTCGATGGCCATCGGTAACCTGGCCGCCATCGCCCAGACCAACCTCAAACGCATGCTGGCCTATTCCGCGATCTCGCACATGGGCTTCATGCTGCTCGGCATCGTCACCGGCGTCGTCAGCGTGGGTGGCCAGTTGATGCTGAATCCGTTCGCCTACTCGTCGTCGATGTTCTACGTGATTGCCTACGTCATGATGACCACCGGCGCCTTCGGGATGATCCTGCTGATGTCGCGCGCCGGCTTCGAAGCCGACAATATTGACGATTTCAAGGGCCTCAACAAACGCAGTCCGTGGTTTGCCGGCGTCATGCTGATGCTGATGTTCTCGATGGCCGGGATTCCGTTCTTCGTCGGCTTCTTCGCCAAGTTCTCGGTTCTGCAGTCGGTCGTCGCGGCAGGCTACATGTGGCTGGCCATCGGTGCCGTGCTGTTCTCGCTGATCGGCGCGTTCTACTACCTGCGCGTGGTCAAGGTGATGTATTTCGATGCGCCCAGCGAGGAGTCGCCGCTGCTCGCCGGAATGGACATGCGCGTGCTGGTATCGCTGAATGGCCTGGCGGTTGCGCTTTTTGGTGTGTTCCCCGATTACCTCATGTTCTTGTGCAATACCGTGCTGGCCATGTCCTTTGGTACCTGATGGCAGGCTTTCATGGTTTCAGAAACGCCCCGGAGCGGGGCGTTTGCTTTTCCAGAGAACGGAATGAGTCACGATAGCCATCTCATCGAATCCGAAATCGAATCCGAAACCGTATTCGATGGCGTCCTGCTTGAAGTCCGCAAGGACAGGGTGCGTTTGCCCGACGGCAAGGAGTCGCTGCGGGAATACATCGTTCATCCCGGCGCGGTCGTGATTCTCGCTTTTCTCGACAACGGCAACTTGCTGTTCGAGCGGCAGTTCCGCTATCCCTTGCGCCGCGTCTTCCTCGAATTGCCGGCCGGCAAGATCGATCCGGGCGAAGCCATCCTCGATACCGCGCGCCGCGAACTG
>DATIUN010000116.1:0-6755 GCA_035466795.1 Azonexus sp.
AAAACCCGCGGAATTCGCGGGTTTTTTGTTGTTGACCGCGCGGCCGCCCGGATCAGGCCGCCCACAGTTGCGCCGGCGGTGGCAACAGCAGCTCGCGCACCCGCCCGACCACGGCTTCCAGCGCATTGATCTGCTGCAGCAGGCTTTTCTCGATACTTTCCAGTTCGCTGATGCGATCTTCCAGCGTGTCGGTCGCCTGATGGATGCGCTTGATGCTTTCCAGGCGGCGCTTGAGCTGGATCTGGTGCTCGCGCACCTGGGTCTCCATCGGCGCCATGATCGCCCGCAGCCAGGTCTCGGCGTCCTTGTTCGCACGCTCGAAGGCGCGGCGGACCTGCACCGCGACTTCCTCGAAGAATTTCTGCGTGATGTTCTTCTTGTCGATTGTCAGCAGGCTGCGCATCGTGTTGAGATGCGTGTTGCACCACGCTTCCAGCCGGTCGAGCTCCTTGTCGTAGCGAAGCAGTGAAAAGGCCGCCGGCGATCCCAGTTTGAGGCCGTGCTCGACCGAGAACTTCTTGTAAACCGCTTCCATCATGTTCTGAATTTCGCCGATCTCGCCGGTCGACCGCGCCAGCGCGTAACGCGAGCGGCTGAAGAAATTGCCCATCGCGTCGGACAGCGTACGCGAAAAGTTCGCCTCGACCATCGTTTCGCGGGTTTCCTGGGTCAGATGGCGCAGCGCATCGAGACCGAGATGGCCGAACAGGTTGTTGCTCAACGTCGAGAAGACGCTGCGCACCGCGTAATAGCGCTGCAGGCCGGCCTCGAATTCCACCTTGTCGGCGCGCACCTTGCCCATCATGTACTCGACGACACCCTTGTTCTTGCCGCGCAGCTCGGTCAGTTCATTGAGCTGCTCGCGCAAGCCGGCGAGACGCGATTCGAGCAGGCCGCGCGCGCGCCGGCTAACTTCGCCGAATTCGCTCTCGGTACTGTCGCGCACGATGTCCTGCTTGGCCGGAATCAGTTCGCCGGACAGCGCCGCCTCGAGGATCGGCAGGCGGCTCCGTTCAAGCAGGGCCGCATCGCCATTGATCTTGGCGACCAGGCCTTTCTGCGCCGAAACCGGAAAGATCTGGCGCTCCGGCAGGTTGAGGATCGCGGCGCAGGAATCGACCTGATGGGCGATTTCGGCATCGATCTGCGCGAGCGTCTTCAGCTCGTCCCATTGTCCGTCGATCTTGTTCAACACGACCACGCGGCCGCGTTTGGCGCTGCCGCCGTCGCCGATGTGGTCCTTCCAGATGTTCAGATCCGACTGCGTGACGCCGGTGTCGGCGGCGAGAATAAACAGGATGGCATGCGCATTGGGCAGCAGCGACAGGGTCAGTTCCGGCTCGGCGCCGATGGCGTTGAGACCCGGCGTGTCGAGAATGACCAGCCCCTGCTTGAGCAGCGGATGCGGGAAGTTGATTACCGCGTGACGCCAGCGCGGCACCTCGACCAGGCCGTCATCGCCGACGCGGTACAACTCGCTGGCCCCGTCACCGACCTCGAAGCCGAGGCGTCCCGCTTCTTCCGGCGTTACCCGGATGGTTTCGCTGACGTGGCTCAAGGCCGCGTGCATGACGTCCGCCGACTCGACATCGACCGGCACCATGAGCCATTCCTCGGGAAAGCGCTTGTATTCGCTGACGCTGCCATTGGCGGCCCTGGTCTGGATCGGCAACAATTCGATGCGCGGCACCTTGTCCGGATCGTAAAGCAGCTCGGTCGGGCACATGGTCGTGCGTCCGGCTGAAGAGGGCAGGATGCGATTGCCGTAATCGGCAAAGAAAATGGCGTTGATCAGTTCCGACTTGCCGCGCGAGAACTCGGCGACGAAGGCGACGTTCAGGCGATCCTCACGCAGTCGCTCGAGAAGTTGGTTCAGGCGCAGGTCGGATTGCGCATCCGACAGCTCGTTGTCGGCAAGCCAGACCTTGAACTCGCCGATGTTGGCGGAGAGGCGCGAGCGCCAGTCGGTGTAGGCGGCGAGTTGATGGGCCAGGGTCATGATGGCTACTGTGTGCGGACGATGAGTCAATTTATCACAAAAACATGGACTTGCACGCTGAATTTAATGCTGGCAGGTGGGACAGTAGAAGGTCGACCGGCCGCCCTGGCGAACCTGCCGGACGACTCCGGCGCAGCGGCGGCAAGGCTCGCCGGCCCGGTCATAAACGGCGCATTCGACCTGGAAGCAGCCGGCACCGCCGTCGCTGTGCACATAGTCGCGAATGCTGCTGCCACCGGCGGCAATGGCATCGGCCAGCGTCTGGCGGATCGCCGCCACCAGCCGCGCGTAGCGCACCCGGCTGATCCGGTTGGCGGCTCGCAGCGGCGAAATGCCGGCGCGGAACAGGCTTTCGGATGCGTAGATATTGCCGATGCCGACCACCAGATGGCTGTCCATCAGCAGCGGCTTGATCGGCCCGGCCCGCCGGCGGGTCGCATCGAACAGCCAGTCGCCGGTGAATTCGTCAGCCAGCGGCTCGATGCCCAGCACCGACAGCAGGGCATGCGGCGCCTCGCCGGCCGCCTGCCAGAGCACGACGCCAAAGCGCCTGGGGTCGCCAAAGCGCAGTATCTGACGATCGAAAACCAGGTCGACGTGATCGTGCTTCCCGGGCGGCGTGCCGGGCGGCACGAAGCGCAGGTTTCCCGACATGCCAAGATGAATGATCAGGCAACCATCCTCGCGCCCGCCGCGGCAGTCGAGCAGGAGATACTTGCCGCGCCGGCGCACCGCCACCACCTGCTGACCGGCCAGCGTCTCGCCGAGGTTCGCCGCCAGTGGCAGGCGCAGGCTCGGCGAGCGCACCGCCGCGCCGCGAATCCGCTGGCCCTCGACCTCCGGCTGCAGCCCGCGCCGACAAACCTCGACCTCCGGCAATTCCGGCATTGCTTGTTCCTCCGACGAAACCCAAATAACATCGCAACCTTATCGGATTTTAAGCGCTCTAATGCGCGACCCATGACTGAAAGCAGCGCATGTCCAAGAAGCTGATCCTCGCGGCACTCATCCTGGCCCTTGCCGGACAGACCCTTGCCGCCGGCGAGACCACGGTAAAGGCACCGGCGAAATCGCCAGCCAAAAAGCAGTCGACCGCACCCATCGGCGACGAAGACCTGCTCGCCCGCGCCGTCTTCCAGTCGCTGGTCGGCGAACTCGCGCTGCAGCGCGGCGAAATGGAACTGGGAGTCAGCGCCTGGGCCGACCTCGCCCGCCGCACCCGCGATCCGGAAGTCATCGCGCGCGCCACCGAGGTTGCCGCCGCGACCCGGCAATATGAGCTGGCGCTCGAACTGACCCGCCTCTGGCTGGAGGTCGAACCCGGGTCAAGCAAGGCGCGCCAGACCGAATCGACATTGCTGTTGCTCGCCAACCGCCTTGACGATTTGGCCCCGCAACTCGCCGGCCTGCTCGAACAGGACAAGGCCAATGTCGCCGGCAACCTGATGCACCTGAACCGCATGCTGAACCGGCACAGCGACAAGAAGGCCGTGCAGCGCCTGATCGATCGCGTCGCAACACCTTATGACGAACTGCCGGAAGCGCATTTCGCGATGGGTCTCGCGGCAGCCAATGCCGACGACCTGATGCGCGCGCAGGGCGAATTCCACAAGGCGCTGCAGCAGCGCCCCGACTGGGAAAGCGCCGAACTCGCCTATGCCCAGTTGCTGGCCCGCACCTCTCCGGCCAGCGCGATCGAGAGCCTCAACGAGTTTCTGGCGCGCAAGCCGGATGCCCGCGATGCCCGCCTGACCTTGGCCCGCCTGCTGATCAGCGAGCGCAATTACGACGCGGCCCGAGCCCAGTTCGACGGCCTGCTCAAGGACTCGCCCGACAATCCCGACGTCGTCTATCCGGTGGCGATGCTGGCGCTGCAGCAGGGCGACACCGCCGGCGCACGGGCCCAGTTCGAGAAGCTTCTGAAATCGGACTTCCCGGACAAGAGCACCGTCCATTTCTTCCTCGGCCAGATCGAAGAGGAGCAGAAGAAGCCGGACCTGGCCCTCGAGCACTATCGCCAGGTCACCGCCGGAGACCAGTACATCGCGGCGCGCGGCCGGGCCGCGCAGATCCTCATGCAGCAAGGCAAACCGGACGAAGCCCGCGAACTGCTGCGGATCACGCGCGGCAGCACGCCGGCGGAAAAGACCCAACTGATCCTGGCCGAAGCGCAACTGCTGCGGGAAGCCGGGCGCGGCGACGAATCCTACGCGCTGCTCGAGGCAGCGCTCGCCAAACAGCCCGACAATCCGGAACTTCTCTATGAAACGGCGCTGGCCGCCGAACGCCAGGGCAAGCCGCAAGTCCTCGAGAAACATCTCGGCCACCTGCTCAAGCTGAAGCCGGATCATGCCCACGCGCTGAACGCCTTCGGCTATTCGCTCGCCGAGCGCAATATCCGCCTCGCCGAAGCGCACAAGCTGATCACCCAAGCGCTCGCACTGGCGCCGCAAGACCCCTTCATCATGGACAGCATGGGCTGGGTGCTGTTCCGCCAGGGCAAGCTGCCGGAAGCGCTGAAGACGCTCGAAACCGCCTACGGCATCAAGGCCGATCCGGAAATCGCCGCCCACCTCGGCGAGGTGCTGTGGACGCTGGGCCGCAAGGACGATGCAGTGCGCATCATGTACGAAGCCGCAAAGAAGAATCCGGACAGCGAAGTGCTGGCCGCCGCCCTGAAAAAATTCTCGCCCTGATGCTTCGTTTCAGCGCCGCATTGCTTGCCTGCGGCCTGCTGGCCGGTTGCGCCAGCGTTCCTCCGGAGCAACTGGTGGCGCGCCACGAGGTGCACGACTTCGCACTCGAAGCCCGCTTCGCGCTGCGTGTCAGCCTGCCGGACCGGCCCCCGGAAAGCTCCGGCGGTCGACTCGACTGGGAGCACAAAAACGGCCGGGACCGCATCCTGATCGCCAATCCGCTCGGCGTCGGCATCGCTGAAATCGAAACCGGCCCGACACTTTCAAGCCTGCGTACCGGCGATGGCCGGCACCACCAATCAAACGATCCCGATGATCTGATCGAACAGGTCACCGGCCAGCGCCTGCCGGTCCGCCAACTGCCCGGATGGTTGCTCGGACGCGGCAATTCGGCGCGCATCGACAACGACGCGAGTGGTCGCCCGGCGCGCCTCAGTGAAGCCGGCTGGCAGGTCGACTACGCCTATGCCGACGACACGCCTGACGCCCTGCCCGAACGGGTGACGCTGCGCCGCGCCGACGAGATCGAACTGCGCCTGCGCATCGAGACATGGAAAACCGCACCATGAATGACTGGAACTGGGAAAGCAGCTGGCCGGCGCCGGCCAAGCTCAACCTTTTCCTGCACGTCGTCGGCCGCCGCGCCGATGGCTACCACCTGCTGCAGACGGTGTTTCGCTTCATCGATCGTAGCGACCTGTTGCATTTCTCCCTGCGCACCGACGGGCGCATCGTTCTCGCCACGCCGACCCCCGGTGTAGCTCCGGAGGACGACCTGACGGCACGCGCCGCCCGCCTGCTGCAAGCGGCGACCGGCTGCCGCCAGGGGGCGACGATCCGCCTCGACAAGCGCCTGCCGATGGGCGGCGGTCTCGGCGGCGGCAGTTCGGATGCGGCTACCGTCCTGCTGGCACTCAATCACCTCTGGCAAACCGGTATGGCGCGGCCGGATCTGGAAAAACTCGGGCTGCAACTGGGCGCTGACGTCCCGGTCTTCATCCATGGCCGCAACACTTTTGCCGAGGGCGTCGGCGAAGCATTCACCGATGTCGACTTGCCGCCGGCGACCTATCTGGTACTGCATCCCGCGGTCAACGTGCCGACCGGGGTCATTTTCGGGGCGCCGGAACTGAAGCGCGACAGCACGCCGATCCGCCCGGCCGACTGGCGCCACGGCCAGGGTCGCAACGATCTCGAAGCGGTCGCCGGCGCCCGCTTCCCTGCGGTTGCCGAGCATCTGGCCTGGCTCAGGCAATACGCGCCACAGGCCATGATGTCCGGCTCCGGGGCCTGCGTCTTCGCCGGATTCGCCGACCAGGCGAGTGCCGAAGCAGTATTCCGGCAGTTGCCGCAGGGAATGAACGGCTGGCTGGCTGCGGGCCTGGCCGAACATCCACTGGCCTTTCTCTGACAAAGCACTGGATTTTAGCCGGCGACTCCTGTAATATCCGCGCCTCGTTCGCACGCGAACCCGTGCAGACGACCCGCTGGGGAGTCGCCAAGTTGGTCAAGGCACCGGATTTTGATTCCGGCATTCGAAGGTTCGAATCCTTCTTCCCCAGCCAGTATCCTTCGGGCAGGTCGCAAGCCTGCCCGAATTTCATTGTGTCGGGCAACCCAGGATGGAGCACCCGAAGGGACGTGAAAATGGCCTATAACAGCTTGATGGTCTTCACCGGCAACGCCAACCCGAAACTGGCCGCCGACGTCGCGCAGGAACTGTACGTCGACCTCGGACGCGCCAAGGTCGGCCGTTTCTCGGACGGCGAGGTCAGTGTCGAGCTGCAGGAGCACGTTCGCGGACGCGACATCTTCGTCCTGCAATCGACCTGCGACCCCTGCAATGACAACCTGATGGAACTGCTGGTCATCGTCGATGCGCTCAAGCGCGCCTCGGCCGGCCGCATCACCGCCGCCATCCCCTACTTCGGCTATGCCCGCCAGGACCGCCGCTCGCGTTCATCGCGCGTGCCGATCGCTGCCAAGCTGGTCGCCAACATGCTGGTCGCCTCAGGCGTCGACCGCGTGCTGACCATGGACCTCCACGCCGAACAGATCCA
>DATIUN010000117.1:0-2728 GCA_035466795.1 Azonexus sp.
GGAACTCGAAGCGGTAGAGCAACTCTCTCATGCCCTTTTCGCAGACTTGCGGGGCGTGCCCGCCGACCATGTGGCGGATGTGGTTTTTCGCCATTTCATCGTCGGTCAGGTCCAGTGTCGGGTAGCCGTGCTTCTGCAGGCTGTCGACCAGCTTGAGCGATTCCTTGCGGTCGACCACCTGGACGCCGACAAAAACGTGCGCCTCGCTGGCGGTGTGGTAGCGGTAATTGAATTCGGTGACGTTGCGCTTGCCGATCAGCCCGAGAAACTTCTTGTAGGCGCCGGGTTTTTCCGGGAGCGTCACCGCGAACACTGCCTCGCGCTGCTCGCCGAACTCGGCGCGCTCGGCGACGAAGCGCAGGCGGTCGAAGTTCATGTTGGCGCCGGAGGCGATGGCGACCAGGTTCTTGTCCTTCAGCTTGTGCTGGCGGACATACTCCTTGGCCCCGGCGACGGCCAGCGCGCCGGCCGGCTCGAGGATCGAACGTGTGTCTTCGAAGACGTCCTTGATTGCGGCGCAGATGGCATCGGTATCGACGAGGATCATTTCATCGACGTATTCCTTGCACAGCCGGAAGGTTTCCTCGCCGACGAACTTGACCGCCGCGCCGTCGGCGAAAAGGCCGACCTGGTCAAGGCGCACGCGGTGCCCTTTGGCCAGCGATTGCGCCATCGCATCGGCATCCTTGGCCTCGACCCCGATGATCCTGATTTCCGGACGCAGGCGCTTGATGTAGGCGGCCACGCCGGCAATCAGCCCGCCGCCGCCGACGCAGCAAAAAATGGCGTGGATCGGCCCGTTGTGGCGCGAGTGTTGACGCAGGATTTCCATCGCGATGGTGCCCTGGCCGGCGATGACTTCGGGATCGTCGAAGGGGTGCACGAAAGTCAGCTTCTCCGACTTTTCCAGTTCCAGCGCATGGGCATAGGCTTCGTCATAGGAGTCGCCGAACAGCACCACTTCCCCACCACGCCGCTTGACCGCGTCGACCTTGATCCCCGGCGTCGAGGTCGGCATGACGATCACCGCCCGGCACCCGACCTTGGCCGCCGACAGCGCGACGCCCTGCGCGTGGTTGCCGGCCGAGGCGCAGATCACGCCACGCTTGAGCTTCTCGGCCGAGAGGCTGGCGATCTTGTTGTAGGCGCCGCGCAGCTTGAAGGAGAACACCGGCTGCAGATCCTCGCGCTTGAGCAGGATCCGGTTGCCGACCCGGGCCGAAAGGTTGCCGGCCAGGTCGAGCGGCGTTTCGATCGCCACATCGTAGACCTGGGCGTTGAGAACTTTCTCGAGATAATCCGGGTGCATGGCACGACTCATCTAGGCAAAGTGGGGATTCTACGGGCGGCACGGCCAAACGTCACGGCGCAAGCGGGATACGACAGCGTTTTTGCCTGTTTTCGTCGGTCGACCGCGCCACGCAGCACCCTGCCGGCGCAACCGCCGGCGAAGACTATCCGCCCTTGGTGCCGCAGGATTTGTCGCTGCTGCAACCGCTGCCGCCGGAACAACAGCCGCAGCCATCGCTCTTGCGGAAAGGACCGAGCTGCGGATGACGTGCGGCAAAGGTTCGATAGAGCCGGTCGACCACGATGCCGAACAGCATGATGGCGAAGATCAGGACGATGGTGACGACGTACAGGGACACGTCAGCCACCTATGCCGGCAAAGCCCATGAAGGCCAGCGACAGGATGCCGGCCAGCATTAACGACAGGGCCGTGCCTTGCGCCACCGAGGGCACGTCGGAAAGTTGCAGACGCTCGCGCACGCTGGCCATCAGCACCAGGGCGAGCGTAAACCCGGCGCCACCGCCGAAGCTGAAGGCCATCGACTGGACGAAGTCGTATTCGCGCGCCGTCTGGAACAGGGCGACGCCGAGCACGGCGCAATTGGTGGTGATGAGCGGCAAATAGATGCCGAGCGCGCGGAACAGCGCCGGGCTGTATTTCTTCAGCACCATTTCGACCAGTTGCACGGAAGAAGCGATGATGACGATATAGGAAATCAGGCGCAGGAACTCGAGCTGGAACGCGGTCAACAGCAGGTTGAGTCCGTAGGCGCAAAGCGACGCCACGAGCATGACGAAAGTCGTCGCCACACCCATCGGGAACGCCGTTTCGAGCTTGCCCGATACCCCAAGGAAAGGGCAGAGGCCGAGGAACATCGCCAGCACAAAGTTGTTGGCCAGCAGCGCGTTGATGAAAATATTGGCGGCGGACTCATGCATTTTGCGTAGCCTCCGCAAGCTTGCGCTGCTTGCGCCGCTCCAGCGCGGCAAAGAACAGCAGCCAGGCGCCGAGCACGAAGAAACCGCCCGGTGGCAGCACCATGATCACCCAGGGCTGGAAGTCGGCGCCGAACAGGCTGACGCCGAACAGCGAACCGGCACCGAGAATCTCGCGCACCGTACCCAGCGCCAGCAGACCGATGGTAAACCCGACGCCCATGCCGAACGCGTTGGTCATGGCGGCCATTGGCGGGTTCTTCGAGGCATGCGCCTCGGCACGGCCAAGGATGATGCAATTGACGACGATCAACTGGATGAACGCGCCCAGCGCGTCGTAAAGCGCCAGACTCACCGCCTGGATGACGTAATCGACGACGGTGACGAAGGTAGCGATGATGACGATATAGGTGGCGATGCGCACCTCTTTCGGAATCAGCTTGCGCAGCAGCGACACCAGGCCGCAGGAGCAGATCAGCACGAAGGCGGTGGCCAGGCCCAT
>DATIUN010000118.1:0-1838 GCA_035466795.1 Azonexus sp.
TCAGCACCTTCCTGCCGGCCAGCGCCTTGGGGGCGAAAAAGGCGATCACTTCTTCGAGTATCTCGTCAGGCTCCAGCATGCGGCCGGCGCCGACTTCGCCACATGCCTGCTCGCCGCTGGCCGGACCAAGCAGCTGCAAGCCGTCAGCCTGCAACTGAGCCGCATTGCGTTGCGTCGCCGGGTTTTCCCACATCTGGCGGTTCATCGCCGGCGCCAGCATCAACGGACACTCACGCGCCAGCACCATGGTCGCCAGCAGGTCATCGGCAAAACCATGCGCCGCGCGGGCGATGAAGTCGGCCGAAGCCGGGGCCACCAGAATCAGGTCGGCTTGGCGCGACAGGTCGATATGTGCCATTGCGTTCGGCATGCGCACGTCCCACTGGTCGGTGAACACCGGCTTGCCGGACAGGGCCTGGAAGGTCGTCGCCGTCACGAAGTGGGCGGCCCCTTCGGTCATCGCCACCTGCACCTCGGCGCCC
The DNA here is from genome assembly GCA_035466795.1 of Azonexus sp. GTDB lineage: Bacteria > Pseudomonadota > Gammaproteobacteria > Burkholderiales > Rhodocyclaceae > Azonexus. The sequence goes on from DATIUN010000118.1 coordinate 483, forward strand.
TGCTTGCCGAGCAGACGGACCAGTTCGGCAGCTTTGTAGGCGGCGATGCCGCCAGTGACGCCGAGAACGATGCGCTTTCCCTGTAATTCCATTGTCTGGCCATTAGAATGAGTGCTTTCCCATTCTACTGGAAATCGCATGGCGATCAGCGACTGGCCGGAAGGCGAGCGACCCCGCGAACGACTGCTGGCGCATGGGCCGCAAGCATTGTCCGACGCCGAACTGCTGGCGATCTATCTGCGTGTCGGCGTGCGCGGAAAAAGCGCCGTCGACCTCGCCCGGGAATTGCTGCAGCGCTTCGACGGCCAGTTGAGTGCCTTGGTCGAGGCCTCGCTGGAAGAACTGGCCAGCGTTTCCGGCATCGGCACGGCCAAGGCGGCACAATTGAAAGCCAGTTTCGAATTGGCGCGCCGTGCGCTGACCCAGGACATGGCGGCGCGCGACTCGTTCTCGTCGCCCGGCAAGGTACGCGACTGGCTGCGACTGAAACTGTCCACACGCCAGAACGAAGTCTTCATGGCGCTCTGGCTCGACGCGCAGAACCGCCTGATCAGGGCCGACGAGCTTTTCACCGGCACCCTGACGCAAACCAGCGTCTATCCCCGGGAAGTGGTCAAGGCCGCGCTCGCCAACAACGCGGCGGCCGTCATCCTCGCCCACAACCACCCGTCCGGCGTTGCCGAGCCGTCGTCAGCCGACGAATTGCTGACCCGAAACCTGAAAACAGCGCTGGCCCTGGTCGACGTCAAGGTCCTCGATCACTTCATCGTCGCCGGCACAGCCAGCCCGCTCTCCTTTGCCGAACGCGGACTTTTGTAGAAAAGACAAAAATCACTTGAACTGACTGGGGGTTCTTCGCTATACTCGCGGGCTTTCCTATAGCGATTTCTGGAGCACCAACCATGGCGCGAGTCTGCCAAGTAACGGGTAAAGCCCCGATGGTCGGGAACAAGGTTTCCCACGCCAACAATAGAACGAAGCGCCGCTTCCTGCCGAATCTGCAGTATCGTCGTTTCTGGGTCGAAAGCGAGAACCGCTTCGTCCGCCTGCGCGTTTCCAACGCCGGGTTGCGCATCATCGACAAGAACGGCATCGAAACCGTCCTCGTCGACCTGCGTGCCCGCGGCGAAGTCTGATAAGGAGGGAGAAGAGAGATGGCTAGCAAGAGCAAAGGCGGTCGCGACAAGATCAAGCTGGAATCCACAGCCGGTACCGGACATTTCTATACCACTTCCAAGAACAAGCGCACGACGCCGGAAAAGCTGGAGTTCATGAAGTACGATCCAGTCGTCCGCAAGCACGTCGCTTACAAGGAAATCAAGCTGAGATAATCAGGGCTGTTTCAGCATCCGGCAA
>DATIUN010000119.1:0-1712 GCA_035466795.1 Azonexus sp.
CCGCGAGACAATCGCCGCCGGTGCGAAAGAGAAGGGCTACGACCCGGCGCTCGCCGAGCAGTTGTTCGACCTGATGACCAAGTTTGCGGAATACGGCTTCAACAAGTCGCACACCGCCGCCTACGCCGTCGTCACCTATCATACCGCCTGGCTCAAGGCACACCACTGCGCAGCCTTCATGGCGGCGACCATGTCCTCGGATATGGACAACACCGACTCGGTGAAAATCTTCTACGAGGATACCGTCGCCAACAAGGTGAAGGTGCTCGGGCCGGATGTGAACGCCTCGAATTATCGTTTCGAGCCGGTCGACCGCGGCACCATTCGCTACGGTCTGGGGGCGGTCAAGGGTACCGGCGAGCAGGCGGTCAATGTGATTTTGAAGGCACGCGAGGCCGGCGGGCCGTTCAAGGATCTGTTCGATTTCTGCCAGCGCTGCGACAAGCGCATGGTCAACCGCCGCACCATCGAGGCGTTGATCAAGGCCGGGGCCTTCGACAGCATCGACGCCGACCGCCACAAGCTGCTCGCGTCGACCGGCATCGCGATGGATTTTGCCGAACAGGCCGAGCGCAATGCGATGCAGAGCAGCCTGTTCGACATCGGCACGAACGCCGAAGAGCATGCGCCGCAGTACATCGCGGCGCCGCCCTGGGATGAAAAGGAAAAGCTGATGCAAGAGAAGACAGCCCTCGGCTTCTTCTTTTCCGGCCATCCCTATAACACCTGCAAGAAGGAATTGGCGCGCTTCGTCCGCCGGCCGCTCAACCGGCTGGAACCGGCCAAGGAGATGACGACGATTGCCGGTGTCGTGGTCGGCGTGCGTACGCAGATGACCCGCAAAGGAAAAATGCTCTTCGTGCAGCTGGACGACGGCACCGGAATGGTCGAGGTCTCGGTTTTTAACGAGCTGTTCGAGGCCGAGCGCACCAAGATCGTCACCGACGAGGTGCTGGTCATCGAGGGCAAGGTCAGCTACGACGATTTTTCCGGCGGCAACCGCGTCGTCGCCGACAAGTTGATGACACTGGGCGAGGCGCGCGCCCGTTTCGCCAAGCACCTGTTGCTGTACATGAACGGCGGTTCCGATGTGCGCAAGCTGAAATCCCTGCTGACGCCGTTCGCGCCCGGCACGGCGCAGGTACGCATCCGCTACCGCAATGAGACTGCCGAATGCGAGATGGTGCTCGGCGATGCCATCCGCGTGCGCCTCGACGACCTGCTGCTCGAAGCATTGACCGGCTGGCTGGAACCGAAGAACGTCGAGATCGTCTATCAGTGACGACGGCGAACACGCCCCAAGGTCCGGGCGGGGTTCAGGTTTCCGTGGCAGGGACCGCCGGTTCGCTCCGGTCGAGGTGGTAAAGGGCGATCAGCAGCCCGATGGTGGCGATGACCAGAAACGGCGGACCAAACAGCCAGAAGACCAGAGGTACGGCAAAGGAGAAAGCGCGCATCCCGATGGCGAACAGGTTGCCCGCCCGGTTGAGCCGGCGGGCGACGTTGGCCGGGGTCAGGGCGTGATGGGCGTCGTGCTGCGGGACGTTGAGCATGAACACGACGTGATTGTTCAGGCGCACCGCCATGGCGAACGCGAAAAAGGCGATGATGAAGTCGACCAGCAGCGACATCACCTTGATGATCCAGATTTCCGCGGCGTGCGAGCCAAAAAGGTTGAGCGCATGCCAGCTGCGGCCGATGCTCTCGGCCTG
>DATIUN010000120.1:0-29063 GCA_035466795.1 Azonexus sp.
CTGTTCATCGCGGGCCGCAAACGACTTGATCTGGAGGCTGGAAAGCAATCGCTCGACCTCCCGATCAGACAGTTTGCTGCCTTCGATCCGGGTTCATGAACCGATACTTTCGATGCCGGTGACGCGCCGCAGGGCTGACAGCCGATCGGACGCCAGCGTGCCAAAGGCCCGCCATGCGCCTTTGAATTTCTCGATTCTGGCGATGAGATTCAGGATCTCTTACGTATTTTGGAGCGTTTCGGAACGGATCATGAAACCAATAGCGCACCCATTTACACCCAATAATGTGGATTTCCATTTCCAAACCCATTGAACCGGAATTTGCCGCCAAACTCACCCGCAAAGCGACAGACTGGCGTATATTCCGCCGTCGCTTTGTCCCCGGTTTCCGGGGATGGTTTTTCCTGATTGCGGTTTCTTGCCTGCCGTTCCTGAAACCGACTTGCCGCCCTTCAGCCCATGCCGTTGCCCTGCACCAATCCCGACAATTACCAAGCCCTGCTCGCCGAAAAGCTTGCGCAGTTCAAGCTTGCCTTCGCAGCGTTCGCCATCCCCGAGCCCGAGGTTTTTCCCTCCACCCCCGAGCACTACCGGCTGCGCGCCGAGTTTCGCGTCTGGCACCAGGACAACGATCTGCACTACGCGATGTTCGATCCGGAAAATCCGAAGCAGCCGGTGATGATCGAGGATTTTCCGGTTGCCGCCGAATCGATCTGCGGTCTGATGCCGCGTCTGATGGCGCGGCTGCGCGCCAGCCAGACCTTGCGCGGCGGGTTGTTCCAGGCGGATTTCCTGGCGACGCTGAGCGGCGAGTTGATGGTCACGCTGATCTATCACCGCCAACTCGGCACCGGCTGGGAACTGGCGGCGCGCGATCTGGCGGCCGATCTCGGCGTCCAGATCATCGGCCGCAGCCGTGGCCAGAAGGTGGTGCTGGATCGCGACTGGCTGCTGGAGGAATTCGAGCTGAACGGGCACCACCTGCGCTACCAGCAGGTCGAGGGCAGTTTCACCCAGCCCAATGGCGGGGTGAACCGGCAGATGCTGGGCTGGGCCTGCCAGCAGGCGGCGAGCCTTGGCGGCGACCTGCTGGAACTCTATTGCGGCAACGGCAATTTCACGATGGCGCTGGCGCCGCTGTTCGGCAAGGTGCTGGCCACCGAGGTCAGCAAGTCGTCGGTGCATGCCGCGCAGTACAACATGGCCGCCAACGAGGTTGGCAATCTGGCGCTGGTGCGCGCGTCCAGCGCTGAGATCGCCGACGCGCTGGCGGGCCGGACGGTGCTCAAGCGCATGAAGGACATCGACCTCGCCGGCTACCGCTTCTCGACGCTGTTCGTCGACCCGCCGCGCAGCGGGCTGGATGCCACGACGCTCGAATTCGCCGCCGGCTTCGACAATATCCTGTACATCTCCTGCAACCCGCAGACCCTGCAGGAAAACGTCGCCGCCCTGCAGGCCACGCATGTGGTGAGCGCTGCGGCGGTGTTCGACCAGTTTCCCTATACGCACCATCTCGAGTGCGGCTTGCTGCTGACCGGGCGCTGAACAAAGACGTTCGCTGCCATACTGACGGTTGCCGCGCCACAGGTCACCACCATGCCGGAACAACTTGCCGCACAAATCCAGCACACGCTCGCCGCGCTCGCCGACCGGGCCCGGGCGGCGGACATGCGCGCCTATCTGCGGAACCAGTTTCCCTTTCTGGGCATCCAGACACCGGCCCGGCGCGCGGCGCTCAAGCCGCTGCTCAAGGTGGATTTCGACCAGAAACGGCTGTTGACCGCAGCCGACCAACTGTGGCGCCTGCCTGAACGCGAATATCGCTACGCCGCCATTGACCTGCTGGCGCGCCATGTCGGGCGGCTCGACCTGAGTGCAGTCGCGCCGCTGCTGGCGCTCGCGCAGCGCGAACCGTGGTGGGAAACCGTCGATGGGCTGGCCGGGATCGTCGGCGACGTGGTTCGCGCTGGGCGCCGCAGCGACCCCGATGCACAGGTGACGATGGATACCGCGCTGCGCCAAGATTGCCTGTGGGTGCGGCGCATCGCCATGATCCACCAGCTTGGCTGGCGGCTGGAGACCGACACCATCCGGCTCTTCGGTTATGCCGAAACGCTGGCCCCGGAAGGCGATTCTTTCATCCGCAAGGCCATCGGCTGGGCCTTGCGCGATTACGCGCGCTGGCAACCGCAAGCCGTGCGCAATTTTGTCGCCACGCTGGGCGGGCGCCTATCGCCGCTCAGCGCCCGCGAGGCGACGCGGCGGATTTCTTGACGGTTGCGGTCGACTGTCGAAAAAGGCCGATTTTCAAAACACTGCCGCGCCGGGAAAAAAAACGGGGGCCAAAGCCCCCGTCGTTCGCGACTGACAGTTAGCCCGAATTACTTGCCTTCCGGACCGTCCTTCTTGCTCTCGTTGCCGGCGATGAAGGGACTCCACGGCTGGGCGCGGATCGGACCCTTGGTCTTCCAGACCACGTTGAACTGGCCATCAGCCTTGATCTCGCCGATGAACACGGGCTTCCACAGGTGGTGATTGGTTTCGTCCATCTTCAGGGTATAACCCGAGGGTGCGGCGAAGGTCTGGCCGCCCATGGCCGCGATGACCTTGTCGGTATCGGTCGACTTGGCCTTCTCGACCGCCTGCTTCCACATGTGGATGCCGACGTAGGTGGCTTCCATCGGGTCGTTGGTCACGACCGTGCCGGCGTTGGGCAGCTTGTTCTGCTTGGCCCAGTCCTTGTACATCTTCACGAACTTCTCGTTTTGCGGATTCTTGAGCGACATGAAGTAGTTCCACGCCGCCAGGTGGCCGACCAGCGGCTTGGCATCGACGCCGCGCAGTTCTTCCTCGCCGACCGAGAAGGCGACGACCGGCACATCGGTGGCCTTCAGGCCGGCATTGCCCAGTTCCTTGTAGAACGGCACGTTGGAGTCGCCGTTGATGGTCGACACGACGGCGGTCTTCTTGCCTTCGGAGGCGAATTTCTTGATCTTGGCGATGATGGTCTGGTAATCGGAATGACCGAACGGCGTGTAGTCTTCCATGATGTCTTCATCCTTCACGCCCTTGCTGTGCAGGAAGGCGCGCAGGATCTTGTTGGTGGTGCGCGGATAGACGTAGTCGGTGCCGAGCAGCACGAAGCGCTTGGCTTCGCCGCCGTCCTTGCTCATCAGGTATTCGACGGCCGGGATCGCCTGCTGGTTGGGCGCGGCGCCGGTGTAGAAGACGTTTTTCTCGAGTTCCTCTCCCTCGTACTGCACCGGGTAGAACAGGAGACCATTCAGTTCCTTGAATACCGGCAGGACGGACTTGCGGGAAACCGATGTCCAGCAGCCGAAAACGACATCGACCTTGTCCTTGGTCAGCAGCTGGCGTGCCTTTTCAGCGAACAGCGGCCAGTTGGAAGCGGGATCGACGACGACCGGTTCCAGCTTCTTGCCCATGACGCCGCCGGACTTGTTGATTTCAGCGATGGTCATCAGCGCAGTTTCCTTGAGCGCCGTTTCGGAAATGGCCATGGTACCGGACAGCGAATGGAGGATACCGACCTTGATGGTGTCGGCTGCGTGCGCGGCGAAGGAGGCCATGCCGATGGACGCCACGGCGGCGGACAGGACGGTGGCCTTGATGAATGTACGACGATTGCTCATGGAAGCTCCTTGGACGATGGGTGATCCGGTTAACTGCCTTGTTGCAGTGCAGCGTCAGATTAAGGAGCTCGCCGTGAAGGCGGAATACGTTAGATTGCGTAGGGGAGCAATCGATAAGCCATCTCGCCAACGGCGCAAGAACCTTGGCAAACCGGCACGAAACCGTGGATATACCCGGCTTTCAACGGCCGAAACCTCAGCCTCCACGCATTTTGCTCAACGCCAGGTTGGCCGCTGCGGTGCGTGTCTCGACGCCGAGCTTCTCGAAAACATGCTCCAGATGCTTGTTGACCGTGCGCGGGCTGTTGCCGAGGATGTCGCCGATATCGTTGCTGGTTTTACCTTGCACCACCCAATAAAGGACTTCGGCTTCGCGCTGGGTGAGGCGGAAGGCAGCGATCAAGGAGTCGATGGCGGAGGCATCGTTTTCTTCGCGCAGCACGACCAGCCATTCGTCGTCGCCGGTCTGGTCGTGGAAGGAGGCGAGCAGGCGGCGATTGCCGTCAGCGATCAGCAGCGACGAAGGTTCGCGACCGTCGCGCCGGGCACCATGGGCCGCGGCGATCCAGCTCAGTAACTCCTCCGGCGCAACATGCTCGGGATTGGCGAAGTAGGTTTTGAGCAAGCTGCGGGCGAGCGGTGTCTGCCAGACCAGCTTGCCGTCGGCGGCGCGCACGGCGACGGTCGCCTGGCCGAAGGCATCGAGGGCGCTGCGCGCCTGCTTCATCTGGCGGGCGTTCTGCATGTGGGCGGCGATGCGCGCCAGAACTTCCGGCGGACGGATCGGCTTGGTCACGTAATCGGCTCCGCCGGCAGCGAAGGCGGCGACGACGTGCTCGGTTTCGATCAGCCCGGTCATGAAGACAATGGGAATGTGCTGGGTGGTGAAGTCGGCCTTCAGCCGGCGGGCAACTTCGAAGCCGTCGATGCCCGGCATCAGCGCGTCGAGCAGGATGACGTCAGGCAGGCTCTGGCGGGCGCGTTGCAGGGCCGATTCGCCATTGGTGGCGACGAGCACGGTGTAGCCGGTTTCGTCCAGCGCGTCATGCAGCAGCGAGAGATTTTCCGGTACGTCGTCGACGATAAGGACGATATCGGAAATGTTGCACCCCAAGGGCACTTCCTTCGGGGCGCGGTCATCAGGTGTCATCGCGCATTTTCCTGAGTAGTTCCTTCATGGCATCGAACTGGAATTGTCGCGCCAGATCGCGCAGGACACGAACGAATTCGCCATGCTGCGGGTCGATTTTCTCGATTTCGACCAGCTTGTTGAGGATGCCGCGCAGATAGCCGAGGCCGATCAGTTCGTCGAGCGCGGCCAGATGCGCTTCTGGCGGCGGCACCAGCGGCGGCGGTTCGGCGGCGACCTGTGGTGCCGGCGGGATGTCGGCAGTGACCCAGTCGAGCGCCAGCCTGCGGCCGATCCAGTCGAGCAGTTCGTCGACCCGCAGCGGCTTGACGACGAAATCCTCGGGGGCGATGCCGGCATCGTTGTCCAGTCCCTTGTCGAAGGCATTGGCGGAGAGGATGGCGATGTGGGCTTCGGTCAGGTGCTGCAGGCGGATGCGGCGGATGGTTTCCCAGCCGTCGATTCCTGGCATGCCGAGGTCCATAAAGACCAGATGTGGTGCGAAGCGTGGAATGACCTGCAGTGCCTCGTAGCCGCTGGCCGCCTGCTCGACGACGAAGCCAAGCGGTTCGAGTACGTTCTGCAGCAGGTCGCGGTCGACCTTCTCGTTATCGACGACCAGGATGCGCCGGCGCACGCCGACGTAGCCGATGCGGTTGCGGCGCGGCAGTTCGCGCGCCGCCTGTGCTGAATGGACCTGTGGCAGGAACAGGCGGATGCGGAACAGGGTGCCGTCGCCCGGCGTGCTGGAAACCTGCATCTCCCCGCCCATCAGGTCGGTCAGCATGCGGGCGATGGTCAGGCCGACTCCGCTGCCGCCGGCCTGCACCGTGCTGCCGCGGACGAAGGGTTCGAAGATGCGGTCGAGCTCGTTGGCCGGAATGCCGGGGCCGCTGTCGCGGATTTCGAAGACCGCCATCTCGCGCCGGCATTCGACCTTGAATTCGACGCCGCCGCGCACGGTGAATTTGACGGCATTGCCAAGCACGTTGATCAGGATCTGGCGCAGGCGCCTTTCGTCGGCGCGCACCACCGCCGGAATCTCGCCGGCCGGCTGGTAGGCGAAGGACAACCCCTTGTTGCGTGCCTGCAATTCGAACATGCCGACGATCTGCTGCAGGAAATCGGGGAAATCCAGCGCCCGGACGTCGAGCGTCAGCTTGCCGCCCTCGATGCGGGCGATGTCGAGCGTGCCTTCGATGACCGACAGCAGGTGGTCGCCGCTCTTGCGGATGACGCTGACCGCCTGCCGGCGGTTGGGCGGCACGCCTTCGTCGGCCGCGAGAATCTGCGCATAGCCGAGGATGCTGTTGAGCGGTGTCCGCAATTCGTGGCTGATTGCGGTGATGTAGCGGCTCTTGGCCTGGTTGGCCTGCTCGGCGATCTGGCGGGCTTTCTGCAGGGCCTCGTCGGTACGCTGGTGTGACTCGATTTCCTGCATCAGCAGCTGTGTCTGGCGGTTGGACTCTTCCTGCGCCACCTCCCTGCTCTGCTGGGTCAGCACCATCCACCAGGCGCCTACGCCGGAGAGCAGCAGCAGGGCAGCAAAAGCCTTGATGAAGCTGTCCTGCAGCGCGGCGACCAGCACCGGCTGGTGCGTGCCGAGAGCGAGCAGTTCATGGGTATACAGCACGCCGAGGACCAGCGCCAGCACCGGCACGATACCGGTCATCAGCAGCAGGTAGTGGCCGAGACCGGTTTCCAGGTAGGGCAGGGCGGGCGCCGGCAGCAGGCGGCGCAGGACGCCATTCCACTGGGCGGTGAGGTTGGCGCCCGGCTTGCATAAGTCATTGCAGCGGGCGTCCAGCGTGCAGCACAGCGAGCAGATCGGCCCCTGGTAGGCTGGACAGTACGCCATGTCCTCGCCTTCGTATTCGCGTTCGCAAATCGCGCATTTATTTCCGTCGACCGCGCCACGAAGGAAGTGCCCTTGGGGTGCAACAGGCGCCGGTGGCCGGACCAGATAGTAGCGACCGCCGGTGGCCCAGGCGATCAGCGGCGAGACGAGCAGTGCGCTGCCCAAGGCAACGAACGAGGCGTAAGGCTGGATGTCGTTCCCAAGCAGGCCGACGAAGGCGGCAATCGAGAGCAGCGAGGCGACCCCCATCGCGCCGACACCGACCGGGTTGATGTCGTAGAGGTTGCTGCGCTTGAACTCGATGCCCGGCGGCGCCAGGCCGAGCGGCTTGTTGATGACGAGATCGGCGACGACCGCCGCCATCCACGAGATGGCGATGTTGGAATAGAGGCCGAGGACCTGGCCGAGCGCCTGGAAGACGTTCAGTTCCATCAGCAGCAGCGCGATCAGCGTGTTGAAGACGACCCAGACAACGCGGCCGGGGTGGCTGTGCGTCAGCCGGGCGAAAAAATTGGACCAGGCCAGCGAGCCAGCATAGGCGTTGGTAACGTTGATCTTGAGCTGCGAAACGACAACGAAGAGCACAGTGGCGGCGATTGCCAGCGTCGTGTTGTCAAAAACGTGCGAGAAGCCGATCAGGTACATCTGGTTGGGGTCGACCGCCTTTTCGGCCGAAATTCCGTTGCGCAGCACCAGCCAGGCGAGCAGGGCGCCGCCGAGCATCTTGAGGATGCCCGGCACAACCCAGCCCGGCCCGCCGACGATGACACCGAACCACCAGCGGCGGGCGTTGGCCGGCGTCTTTTCGGGCATGAAGCGCAGGTAATCGACCTGTTCCCCCATCTGCGTGACCAGCGCGATGCCGACGGTGAGCGCGGCGCCGAACAAATGCGGATCGAAGCCGGCGCCGGCACCGTGTTCGCCGGCGTACTGCCAGAGGCCGGCCAGCGCCTCGGGTTCCTCGATGAAGACGAAGGCGTAAGGCAGCACCAGCAGGACGATCCACAGCGGCTGGGTCCACGCCTGCAATCTGCTGATGGCGGTGACGCCATGAGTGACCAGCGGGATGACGACCAGCGCGCAAATCAGGTAGCCCCAGGCCGGCGGAATCTTGAAGGCGAGTTCCAGCGCATAAGCCATGATCGCCGCTTCGAGGGCGAAGAAGATGAAGGTGAACGAGGCGTAGATCAGCGAGGTGATGGTCGAGCCGATGTAGCCGAAGCCGGCACCGCGCGTCAGCAGGTCCATGTCCAGCCCGTGTTTGGCGGCGGTATGGCTGATCGGCAGGCCGATCAGGAAGATGATCAGGCCGGTCGCCAGAATCGCCCAAAAGGCATTGATGAAGCCGGCGTTGACCAGCATGGTCGCGCCGACCGCCTCCAGTACCAGGAAGGACGCGGCGCCGAAGGCCGTGTTGGCGACCCGCATTTCCGACCACTTGCGGAAGCTGCGCGGCGTGAAGCGCAGCGCGTAGTCCTCCAGGGTTTCATTGGCGACCCAGGTGTTGTAGTCGCGCCTGACCTTGACGACACGCTGCAGGGCCGGGGAATCTAAATTGCTCATGGGGCCGATCCTGGTCAACAACCTGTTTTGATGCAATTTCTTAGAATTGCTTGAAACCTTCGTGTTCTTTAATGACCAGTTTTCGACTTAAATTGCTTGGAAAATTCGCGTTCTGAGCAATTGAAGACGAAAACTGAGGGCATGGCTTCATGCGGGTTTGAAGAAATGTAATTTTGACGCCAACAAAAGCAATGTCGAAAACTCCCATGCATCAACCGTGGAATTTGCCCACGTTTCAGCAAATATAGTCGAAAACTGATCTTGATTAGACAAATCTCCGCCAGTTCAATTGGCTGCAGGCCTTGAGATCGACATTGGATGGCATGGGTGTGTCGGCAATGACCAGATCGATGCGGCGCACCGCCGATTCAGCGACTACCCGATCGAGTTCCGCGCCGAGCGTGATCATTTCATCCGCGTACTCGAAGGCGACCTTCCAGAAGCAGTAAAGGGGCTTGAGGTTCATGGCGCCTCGCTATACGAAAATTTCGTAACGTCACTATCGATAATACGACTTTATCTTTGCGCCGCGTTTCGCTACGTTGGGCCTGTCGCAGCAATCGCTGCATCGACAGGAGGCGAGACATGCAGATGAAGATCCAGATCAAGGGATTACCCCACGCGTCGGGTCTTCGCCGAATCGCAACTCACAAGATCGACGTTGCGCTGGCGAGTTACGCCCATGCCATTCAGGAAGCCAGCGTACATCTCATCGATATCAACGGTCCCGACCGGGACGGTGTGGACAAGCTCTGCCGGGTTGTGTTGAAGATGAAGGACAGCTCCTTCCTGGTCATTGAGGAACTGGGCGCCGACATCGCGCAGATGATTGACCGTGTCGCCGATCGCCTGTGCCAGAGCATGGCCAGCAAGCCCTCCCGAATGATGGGATCGACCGCAACCTACCCCAGACCGCAACTAACTAACGGAGCAGAGACATGACCTCATTCAGAACTCAAGCAATTACCCTGCCGCGCAGCACTGGCGCCGAGTCGGTGCTGGCGACCAACAGGATCATCCGCAATACCTACATGCTTCTTGCCATGACGCTGCTGTTCGCCGCTGCAACGGCAGCGGTCTCGCTGGCGCTAAAGCTGCCCCATCCGGGTATCCTCATCACGCTCGTCGGCTACTTCGGCCTGCTGTTCGGCATCACCAGGTTCCGCGACCGCGGCCTCGGCGTCGCGCTGGTATTCGCGCTGACCGGCTTCATGGGCTATACCCTCGGCCCGATCATCAGCCACTATCTCTCGCTGCCCAACGGCGGCCAGACCGTAATGATCGCGATGGGCGGCACGGCCGCGATCTTTCTCGGCCTGTCCGGTTACGCGCTGACGACCCGGAAGGACTTCAGTTTCATGGGTGGCTTCCTGATGGTGGGCATCCTGCTGGCCTTCCTCACCGGCCTCGCGGCGATCTTCTTCGAGATTCCGGTGTTGTCGCTGACCGTGTCGGCCGCCTTCGTACTGCTGATGTCCGGCCTCATCCTCTATGAGACCAGCAATATCATCCACGGCGGCGAGACCAACTATGTGATGGCAACCGTTTCATTATTCGTTTCAATCTTCAACCTCTTTACCAGCCTGCTGCATCTGCTTGGCTTTGCCAACAGCAGCGACTGATGAAACCGTTCTCGCCGCTCTACCGCCGGGGCCATGGTCTGGGCCCGGCACCCGCATGCCCCGTGGCACCTCGGGGGCATGAGCTTCGCCGAATCCTGGTTCTTCCCGGCGCCATCGGACGGTCGGGCGCGGATGGAAGTAGCCTTGTATCGCTACGTGGATCGCCTGGACTGGGGCACCGTCACGGCGCTGGTACTTGGCTTTCTTGCCTATGGGGCTTGACCAGGCTCTAAGTCATGACCGATCTCGCGCTCATATTGGGGGCAGTGCTGCTGGCGGCGGCGGGTGGCGAAGCCTTCCTGAAATCTATACTCGGCGCCGCGAACCACCTGCGCGTGCCAAAGATGGTGGTCGCCACCACACTCGCTGCGTTTGCCACCTCCAGCCCGGAACTGGCCGTTTCTTCGGTCGCCGCACTCGCCGGGCAGCCGGAGATCGGCCTTGGCGACGCGCTGGGCAGCAATGTCGTGAATGTCGCGCTGATCTTCGGTCTGGCACTGCTGTTCGGTGCGGTGCAGACCTCTCGACGGGACTTCGGCCGGGATTTCTATCTCGCCATCGCTGTTCCGGTTCTTACCTTCCTCCTGATACTCGACGGCCGCATCGAACGCGGTGAGGCCCTTCTGCTACTGGCGGTCTTTTCCGTCTGGGTGGCGTGGACCGTGCGCGGTGCCTTGCGCCAACGCGAAAAGCCGGCCAACCTCGGTGCCGCCGAGTTGTCACCGGGCAAGAGCCTGATTCTCGGTGTTCTCGGGCTCGGCGCCCTGATCGCCTCCGGCCGCCTGTTCGTTTCCGGGGCAACCGGGATCGCCAGCGCCTTTGCTGTCGATACCTACGTGATCGGTGCGGTGCTGGTGGCGATCGGCACGTCACTGCCCGAACTGGTCACGGTCATTCTCTCGCGCCTGCGTGGTCACGACGACGTCGGCGTGGGCACACTGATCGGCAGCAACCTGTTCAACGGCTTGGCCATTGTCGGCATCGCCGGCACCATCCATCCGATTGCCGTACCTCTGAACGAGGTGGCGCTGACGCTCGCCTGCGGCATCGCGGCACTGCTTCTGCTGTTGCCGAACCGGTATGGACTCATCGTGCGCGGCCGTGGCTACCTGCTACTGGCGCTCTACGCCAGCTTCGTCTGGGCCACCCTGCGATCATGAACTCCCCGAACATGCCTTCCCCCTGGCACGCCTTATCCGCCGACGAGTCCGTCGACCGCTTGAAATCCGATGCCGTGAATGGCCTGACCTGGAACGCGGCGCGACAGCGCCTGGCCGACCACGGACCGAATCGCCTGGCCGAGCGAGCACCACGTCCGGCCTGGCTCAAGTTCCTCGACCAGTTCAAGAGCCTGCTGATCCTGATCCTGCTCGGCGCCGCGGTACTTGCCGGCGCGATCGGGGATATCAAGGATGCGATCGTGATCGGTGTGGTCGTGCTGCTCAATGCCACGCTCGGCTTTATCCAGGAGCACCGCGCCGAAGCCGCGCTGGCGGCGCTCAAGAACATGCTGGCGCCGACGGCGCGCGTGCGGCGCGATAGCGAGGTGCGCCTGATCGAGGCGGCGGAACTGGTGCCGGGCGATATCCTGCTGCTCGAGGCAGGCGATCGCATCCCCGCCGATGCCCGCGTGCTGTCGGCGCACAGCGCCGAGGTGGCCGAGGCGGCGCTGACCGGCGAATCCCAGCCGGTGGCGAAGCTGGGTGACGCCGTGGATGAAAAGTCGGCGCTGGCGGAACGGCACGACATGGTGTTCATGAACACTGTGGTGACGCGCGGCCGACTCGACGCCGTCGTCGTCGCCACCGGCATGCAGACCGAGATGGGTCGGCTGGCCGGCCTACTGGCGGAAACAGCGGAAGGCGATACCCCTTTGCAGGCGCAGCTCGACGGGCTCGGCAAACGGCTTGCTCTGATCGCGTGCGCGGTCGTCGCCCTGATGTTCGTTTTCGGCGTGATGCGCGGCGATCCGCTGGTGCAGACCGCGATGACGGCAATCGCACTGGCGGTCGCCGCCATCCCCGAGGGCCTGCCCGCCGTGGTGACTGTCACACTCGCGCTCGGCATGCATCGCATGGCGAAACGTCACGCCATCGTCAAGAAGCTGGCCGCCGTCGAGACACTGGGCTGCACCACGGTCATCTGCTCCGACAAGACCGGCACGCTTACGATGAACCAGATGACGGCGCGTGCGCTGTACTGCCATGACCGGCCGCACGCGGTGAGCGGTGAAGGCTATGGCGGCGAGGGTGTCATCGAGGGCGCTGGCGATGTCCGTCATGTGCTGTTGCCGGCGGCGCTTTGCGTCGATGCCCGCATCAAGGCAGGCGAGCTGATCGGCGACCCCACCGAGGGCGCCTTGCTGGCGCTGGCCCTCAAGGCCGGACTCGACCCCGACGCGGCGGCGGAACACCTGCCGCGCATCGCTGAAATTCCGTTTGATTCGGCCACCAAGTTCATGGCCACCTTCCATCACGACGGCGACAAGGTACGGCTGTGCGTCAAGGGTGCGCCGGACGTGTTGCTGGCACGCGCCGACCACTACCTGATGGAGGATGCGGCGCCGCTGCTCGATGAGGAAGCACACCGCCGCTTCGTTGCGGAGAACGACGCCCTGGCCGGACAGGCGCTGCGCGTGCTGGCCCTGGCTGGGCGCGTCATTCCGGCGGACCAGTTCGATGCCGCCGGCGACCTGCTGCCCTGGGTGCGCAACCTGACGCTGCATGCGCTGGTCGGCATCATCGATCCGCCGCGTGCCGAGGCGCGGCAGGCTATCGCCACCTGCCACGCCGCCGGCATCCAGGTGAAGATGATCACCGGCGACCATCGCGTTACCGCCGCCGCCATCGCCCGCGAACTCGGCCTGCACGGCGAAGCTCATGAAGGGCGCGAGATGGATGGCCTGACCCAGGGTGAGCTTGCCGCCCTAGTGCAAAAGAGCGCGGTGTTCGCGCGCGTCGCGCCCGAGCACAAGATGCGTATCGTCGAAGCCTTGCAGGCCGAGGGGCATATCGTGGCGATGACCGGCGACGGGGTTAACGACGCGCCGGCGCTGAAGACCGCCGACATCGGCGTGGCGATGGGCATCACCGGCACCGAAGTGACCAAGGAGGCGGCCACGCTGGTGCTGACCGACGACAACTTCGCCACGATCGTGCGTGCGGTCGAGGAAGGGCGGACCATCTACGACAACATCGTCAAGTTCGTGCGCTTCCAGCTCTCCACCAACATCGGCGCGATCCTGACGGTGCTCGGCGCCCCCTTTTTCGGCTTCGCTACGCCGTTCACCGCGATCCAGATCCTCTGGGTGAACATCATCATGGATGGCCCGCCGGCGATGACCCTGGGCGTCGAGCCGTCGCGCCCCGGCATCATGCAGGACAGGCCGCGTGCCGCCGATGCGACGATCCTCTCCTGGCAACGCTTCTGGCGCATCGGCCTGTATGGCCTGACCATGGCCGTCGGCACCCTCGGACTCTATGCCTGGGCGCTGGCGCAGTCAGGCGAGGCCAAGGCCATGACGCTGGCCTTCACCACTTTCGTTCTGTTCCAGTTCTTCAATATCTTCAATGCCCGCGCCGAATACGGCAGTGCCTTCAGCCGCCAGTTCTTCGGCAACAGCAAGCTGTGGCTGGCGCTCTTCGCCGTCGTCGCCCTGCAAGTCGTCGCCGTGCATTGGGGGCCGGCGCAGGCGGTGTTCGATACCGTCGATCTGACGCTCACAGACTGGGCCTTGTCGCTGGCGATCGCGTCGAGCGTTCTGTTGCTCGAAGAGGCGCGCAAGCTCGTGTCGTGGCTCACGCGACGCAGGAGGATTCCACCATGAACGCGACGCCCGCGAAATTGCCGGTGTTGTCCTCTAAACGCCGGCCATGCTGCACGCTGAAAATTATTCATCGCCAGGTGGGTTCAACCTCCCTGTCGTGAGTGACCAGACCGCCGCCACGACATAAGTCGGCGCTGGCGGGACGGTGCCGCGACATATTTTTTCAGAAAGGAAAACCGCATGATCGACACTTCTCCTATCCTGGTTGCCACCGACTTCTCCGATCCGGCCGCCATCGCTGTCCGGCGTGCAGCTCAACTGGCAGGCGAACGCCAGTGCCCGCTGCGCCTGCTGTATGTCTTCAATCCATTCGCCTGGGAACACATGCATCGATTCTTGCCATTGCCTCTCCGTGGCAGCGATCCGCGTATCCAGGCGGATTTGGCGCTGGACAAGCTTGCCGTCGATCTGGCGGTTCGCTACAAGCTGACCGACATTTCCAGTGAGTCGGCTAGCGGACGCGCCGCCAGCCAGATCGCCGAGCGAGCCAACGCGGCTGGCGCCGGACTGATTGTCGTGGGCGTATCCGGCGAGGGCAGCCTCTCGCATGAATTGGCAATCGGCGGCACCGCCATCAAGGTCTTGCGGCAATGCCATTGCCCGGTGCTGGTCGTCCGCAATCCATCGGAGACCGCGTATCGGCGGATACTGGTGGCGACAGACTTCTCAGCGACCGCCAATCGCGCCTTGCAAACGGCGCGGGACAGATTTCCGGAGGCCGCCCATACGGTGCTCCATGCCTGTACCGTGCCTTATGAAGGCAGGATGCGGATGGAGGGCGCCACGGCTGAAGATATTGAGCGCTACCGTCAGGAAGAGATCGAGGCCGGGCGGAAAAACATGCATGCCTTCCTTGCCACGGCGGATCGGCAAGCCAAGTCGCCGATCGCCACCGTGGTTCGACACGGCCACGCCGCGCCTGTTCTGATGGATGAGATTCAGACATCGGGTTTCGATCTGCTGGTCGTTGGCCGACATGGCGTCTCCGTGCTCGACGAAAGGCTGCTCGGCAGTGTCACGCTGAATCTGCTCCACCATGCGCCCTGCGACGTGCTCCTGGTTCCTTGACTGACCGATTGCAGCCCTGGTCCGGAGTGTGGCTCAGGGCGAGGCCACCGAGCCCGGAGTCGGTTTTCACTGAGCCCAAAACTGTGCTTCTCAAGGAAACAGTGACTTACAGCAGACCTATCTGGTCGCGGGTTGCGCCGTAGTTGCCAGCAAGGTTGTGGCGGGCGCGAAGGAAGGCGTTTATCAAGTGGCGCAGATGGCGCCCGGCATCGCGCTGGCCACGTTGCCGGCAGCGGCCGGCCGTCAGCATTCCGCGAACGAACGCAACACGTGTTCGGCCAGCGCCCGGCCGCTGAGCCAGGCACCCTCGACTTTGCCGCCGTTGAGCCAGTCTCCGCAAAGTCCCAGGCCAATATCTGGACGCCAGGCGCAGCCCTCGTCAAGCGGCGGCTCGGTGTCGGCGTAACGCCAGCGGTGTGCGGTCCAGTCTTGTGGGGCCGGACCGCCCAGTTGGCCAAAGGCGTACAGGAGGGCTCCTGCGACGCGCTCAGGATCGTCTTCCAGATGCGCCTCGCTCCATTCTGGGCTGGCATGAAGAAGCCAGGTTTCCTTGCCGTTGCGGCCTGGCTTGCTGCTGTTACGGGCGATCCAGCGCAGCGGCCCCTGATTGACAAAGGCGGCATCGAAGGCCAGGTCGAGCGGGGCAGTAAAGCGCAGCATCAGCGCCCATGAGCCGCGCATCACTGCGCTTTCCGCCAGTGCAAACAATTCGGGCGCCAGTTGCTTGAACAATGGCGCTACCTGCGGCGCTGGTAAAGCCAGCAGCACGGCTGAGAAGCTCGTTTCCAGCCAGCCGTGTTCCGCCGAACAGACCTGCCAGCCATGCGCCTGGCGCCTGATCTGTTGAATGTTCGCCGGTGCCTGCACGCTGAGTGTGCTGGCGAGGTAGCGCGCGGGGGCCGTCATGGCCGGTGTGCCGACAAAGCGCTCGACCGTAGACTCGCGATGCTCCCGCGAGTCGCCATCAAACCTCCATAGCCGGGGCTCCCACAAGTCCGCGACCCCGGCCTGCTGCCAGCGCGCTACTTCGGCTCGGAATTCGGCGTGGCGAGCGGTGAAATACTGGGCGCCGTGGTCGCATTGCCAGTCATCGCCTCGACGGGTGCTCATTCGTCCGCCCGGGCCGCGACCCTTGTCGAACAGACTAACTTTGAGGCCAGCCTGTTGCAGCGCCGTGGCGCAGGACAGGCCGGCAATGCCGGCGCCGATCAGCGCCAGATGGGGAACTCGATTCACGGTTTTGTTTCAATCATCGATCCGCCATTCGATCACTTCCTGAAAGCGCCGGACAATGACATAGGAGGTGACCTTGATGCGGATCAGCGCACAGCCGGGAGAGTCGGCAAACGCCTGCAAAGCGGGGTGGCGCGCCAGACAGAATGCCCGCCATTTGTCACGCGCGTTGCCGGCAATTTCTTCAGCCAGCCCTTGAGCGGTCACCGCCATCGCCTCCTCGAGATCGCTACCGAGGTTCTCCCGGTTGTCGATCATGATCGCGACGCGCGGGTTTGCCATCAGATTCTCGTATTTCAGACGGCCGCGTTCCGTCATCAGGATGAAGGACTGCAAATCCTCGGTCACGGAGAAAGCCATCAGGCTGGTATAGGGCTGCCCGTGATTGTCGGTGGCCAGGACTGCGTATTTTTGCGTTTCAAGCAGGCCGGGCAAAATCGCCTGAACGGTATCGGGTACCTTCATGCGAGTAGTTGTTCAGACACCGGCGCGCTTCTCGATCTCGAAGTTGAGTTTTTCCATTTCTTCCTGCGCCTTGACCTGGTTAGTGATGTCATATTGCACACCAAGGTAGTAAATCACGTTGTTGTCGCGGTCGACCAGCGGACGGATCGATAATCGGTTAAGGAACAATTCCTTGTTCTTGCGGTAGTTGCGCAGCGTCACCACGCAGGCTGCGTTTTTCGCCAGCGCCTCGCGGATCGTGGCCAGGCATTCCTGATCACGGTCGTCACCTTGCAGGAAGCGGCAATTGCGCCCGAGGATTTCGTCCAGCGAGTAACCGGACATTTCCTCGAAAGCCTTGTTGGCATAAATGATGGGGCTGTCCGGCAAATCCGGGTCGGAGAGCGTCACGCCATTCACGCAGGCATCCAGTATCTGGGTCAGCACGAAGGGGATCAGGCCATCATCCTTGCTGGTTACAAACATGTAGGCATCTCCTGCAGCGCATGATGGGGAAAAACTGCGCACGGATGGATGAACTTGCTAGTCTTCATCCAGCATTTCCCTTTCAATAAGCAGTTTCAGTTTCTTGACCGTTCGCTTGGCACCGTCCTGAAGCGCGATGCGGATCAGCTTTTCGAAGGGGCGCATGCGCGGTTCGATCTGGTGCAACTCGAAGGTGAAGGTGAGTTGGGTCGATGAGTTGCGGTCAGCGAATTCGTATATGGAACAGTAAGGCGCGGTGATGCCTTTGAAGCTGACTCGCTTGAGCGGGATGAGTTCCGCGACTTCAAAGGTCGATTCCGTTTTGTGACCCTGATCAACCCGAATCTGACGCGCTTGATAACCAGGCTGTATCGGCCCCGTCGATAGCGGCTCGAGGTCGATGACTTCAGGCGACCAACGTGGATAATTGTTCAAGAAATTCAGCGCAACGAAACGGAAGACCGGTTCGATATCCTGAAAAACTAGCGCATCAGCCTTGGCGGTAATCAATGCATCCCCGATCTTGGCGAGAATTTACGACGTGGCGCGGCGTGGGCGGCCATGACGTAGGAAGCCAGATCGCGGGTCGGCGACCAATGGCCTGCAGGATCATCGCACGGCAGGCATGCCATGTCGACCTGCTGCTTAGGGTCGGAAAGGTGAGTAGCGAATTTCGAAAAGCTGCCACTCTGAATCGCCCCGGGAATCGAGGAGGCTTCATTACTTGAGAAAATGGAGCAGTCGTCGTCGGCGCGCTGGTTGCCCTGCCGCTGGTGCTGCCGCTGACCGTCCTCGGCTTCGCCCACACCGTCGGAGAATTCGGCATCGTGCTGATGATCGGCGGTAACATTCCCGACAAGACGCGCGTCGTCTCGGTACAGATCTACGACCACGTCGAGGCGCTTGAATACACGCAGGCGCATTGGCTGGCGGGTGGTCTGGTGCTGTTCAGCTTCCTGGTGTTGCTGGCGCTTTACACCCTCGGCCCGGCGCAGCGAAAAGCCCATGAGCTTTGAAATTCGCGCCAGATTCCGCGTCGACCGCAAGGATTTCATGCTCGATGTCGACCTGACCCTGCCCGGCCGCGGCATCACGGCGCTGTTCGGACATTCCGGTTCCGGCAAGACCGCTGTTCTGCGCGCGATGGCGGGCCTGGAACGCACCCGTGACGGCTATGTGGCCATCGCGGATGAAGTCTGGCAAGACGAAAGCCGAGGCCGCTTAATCCCTACGCACCAGCGGGCATTGGGCGTCGTCTTTCAGGAAGCCAGCCTGTTCCCCCACCTGTCGGTGCGCCGCAACATGGAATTCGGTCAGCGGCGTGCCCCCGCCACCGAACGCCGCTTTGCGTTGTCCGAGGTTGCCGATCCGCTCGGCATCTCTCCCCTCTTGGAGCGTATGCCCGGCCAGCTTTCCGGCGGCGAACGCCAGCGCGTCGCCATTGCCCGCACCCTGCTCGCCGCGCCGCAACTCCTGCTGATGGACGAGCCGCTGGCCGCCCTTGACTTGAAGCGCTCGGCGGACAGGCTACTGATCCGCCCCGGCCTCGGGCTACGCGCGCAAATCAAGGCGGTCGCGCTGCTCGGTTAGCGTTCCCGCCGTTCCGAGCGCATAATGCTTCACGCTGAGGCATCCGACATCCAGAGGCCTTCCGACAACGCCTGTTTTTTCATCAATTCAGTGCGTTACGGCAATTTCGAATTGCCGCATTTTTTGCTCGATGTTGACCCCATTACCGGCAGCGAATCGCAATGAATAGCGTGTATCAACTGGAGTGCCCTTCCACGGCTGAAGCAAGTCCGCCGGAAGGCACGCGGCGCATGATCGACGGCGAAGAGCGCGTGCTCTACGATGGTTACTGGATCAAGACCTACCCGGTGCCCGCCGACACCCTGGAAGCCAAGAAACGACTGATTGAGGGCCTGACCCGACGGCTGTTCAACCATACCGAGCATGGCCTCAATATCCCAGGTACCCGGCTCAACGAAGCAAAGGCAGCGCACGAGGCGGAAGCCGACCCGGCTCGGAAGCGCGTCAAGGCAGCCATGCTGGCCGGCGCCTATTTCAACCGCGCCACCGACATTTTCCGCAAGCTGGTCGAGCTGCAGGCCGAAGGCGTCGAAATCCGCAGCGACGACGCACTGATGCGCGAATGCGGCAAATGCCTGCTCAACGCCATGGAACTCGGCCGTTTCGTGCTGCACCGCAGCGGCGAGGAAGGCATCGAAGAACTGTGGGGCGAACCCTTCCGCGCCTTTTCGATTCCCCTGGAGGATTTCTACGAGGCCCGCTACATCAAGATCGGCCAGACCATGCGCGACATCGACCGCATTGCAAGTGCCATGATCGTCAATTTCACGCAGATTCCGGTCTTCGGCTCGATCGAGAGGTTGGTGCGCGACCTCGCCGACGCCGCCAAGGTCAAGAGCGAAAACCTGCGCACCGACCACGACATTTTCGAGGTGTGGGCGCAACTGGTCACCGCTTCCGAACGACTGGCCAATTTTTCGCCGCCACCGCAAACGGTGGAAAGCCGCAGGCCGGACGCACTTGGCCACCGGGTTTCCGACGGCTTGTTGCTGCTCCGCCAGGGCCGCGACCTGATTTTCTACATTGCCCGTGCCCGCACGCCGATGCCCAAGAGTACCCGCGAATACATCGAGCGCTGCGCCACTTACCTCGAAACCGGACGCGTTCCGCTGACCCCGGCGGCACTGCCGGCCTGACGGGGATTTGGCGCCGGTTCAGGATATTCCGAACCTTGACGAACCGGTGGCGGTGCTGACTGACCAGCCGGCAAACCCCTCCCAACCTCCCCTTGTCAGGGGAGGAGTAAACCCGCCGCGCCGGATCACCCTCCTTTGACAAGGGGAGGGCCGGGGAGGGGTTGGGTCGAGAAGCTCAGCCCAGCGCCTTTGCCAGCAGCACCGCCACATGCACCGCATCGCGCCCGCTGCCATCCTTGATCTGGTGCCGGCAGGAAAAACCGTCGGCGACGATCAACGCGTCGCTCGCAGCGGCGCGCACCGCCGGCAACAAGGCCAGCTCACCCATTTGCCGTGAAACCTCGTAATGCTCGGCCTCCAGCCCGAAACTGCCGGACATGCCGCAGCAACTGGCGTCGACGATGTCGAATTCGAATTCCGGAATCCGCTTGCCTGGTACTTTTTCATACCAAGCACCAAATCCGTACCGCACTGGGTCGCCCAGACCGTTATCGAAGACGCGCTGGCAGGCTTTGCCTACCTGCCTCAACGCGACGTCGATGTCGTGCGCAGCTGGCTGCACAGACCCTATTCCATTTAAAGACTCCTGAGAACAAAGGCAACGCAGTCGGGAGCAAGGACAAATCGACCGAGAGGTACAGTGATCATGCCCCTTTTAGACAACGACGAGGCACGACCAGCTAACTCGAGACCGCCCCCTTCGCGACACTGGCTGCTATAAAAGAAAAAGTGGCATTCCGTCGCAAGACCAACCCGAACCAGACTTGGCGGCCTGGTTAGGCGGCGCAATATCTATACGTGCAACAGTAACTGCAAAGGGTTTCGCTCTCCGTATCGCTTGACCAGAGGTATCTTTTGAAAAAGATGGGAGTTCTCGACTTTAATGACCAGTTTCAGACTCTAATTGCGCAGAACAAATTCGCCGCATCCGGAACTTCCTCGCCGGATTAGCACTCTTATCGCACGAGTGCTAAAATGATATCGAGACTTGAAGGAGAATATCACGCCATGACCCATGCCCTTACCCTTCCGATCCCCGCGACTGTCGGCAGCATCGAGGCCTATGTACAGGCGGCGAAGCAGTATCCGATGCTCAGCGAGGCCGAGGAAATGCGGCTGGCCCGGCGCTTCCACAATGAAGGCGATGTGGACGCGGCGCGTCAGCTTGTTCTGTCGCATCTTCGTCTGGTCATTTCGATCGCCCGCGGCTATCTGGGTTACGGTTTGCCGCATGCCGATCTGATTCAGGAAGGCAACATCGGCCTGATGAAGGCAGTCAAACGCTACGACCCGGAGCGCGGCGTGCGCTTGGTGTCTTTCGCCATGCACTGGATCAAGGCGGAGATTCATGAATACGTGCTGAAGAACTGGCGCATGGTCAAGGTGGCGACGACCAAGGCACAGCGCAAGCTGTTCTTCAATCTGCGCAGCCTGAAAAACGATTACGAAGGGGTCGATACCCTCTCCGGCACCCAGGCCGCCGAAGTTGCCGCCCGGCTCGGGGTCAAGCAGGATGAGGTCGTCGAGATGGAGTCGCGGCTATCTGGACGCGATCTGGCGCTGGAAGGCAATCCGGACGACAGCGACGACGCTTTTGCGCCGATCGACTATCTGGCCGATTCCCGCTACGAACCGACCCGCGTGCTGGAAAACAAGGCAGTGGCGCGGTTGCAGGACGAAGGCCTGCACGAGGCGCTGGCGGCGCTCGACCCGCGCAGTCGCCGCATCGTCGAGGCGCGCTGGCTGCACGACGGCGACGGCGCGACGCTGCACGACCTGGCCGCCGAATTCTCCGTTTCGGCCGAACGGATCCGCCAGATCGAAGCCAAGGCGCTGCAGAAGATGCGCGGCGTACTGGCTGCCTGAGCAAGCGGCGCGCACAAAAACAAAGGGGAGCCAGCGGCTCCCCTTTTCATTTGGCTGTCAGGATCATTCCATCTTGGCGGTCGATGTCGGGTTGTTGAAGCGCAGCCCGAAGGAAAACACCTCTTTCGAGCAGACATCGATGCAGCGTCCGCAATTGGTGCAATTGGCCGCCAGAATCACCGGCCCGACCCCCTTGGCCTCGCCTTTCAGCGCCGGGCGAATGACCTGCGGCTCGGGGCAGACTTCGAAGCAATCCATGCAGTCGTTGCAGGCAGCGCGGCGCGGCGCCGAAACCCGCAGCGGGCTCCAGCGGCCGAGCAGGCTGTAGAAAGCGCCCACCGGACAGAGTCGACCGCACCAGCCACGCGTCATGACGAACAGGTCGAACAGGAAAACGGCGATGACCACGGCCCACGCCGCACCCAGTCCAAAGATCAGGCCGCGATGCAGCATCGAAACCGGATTTATCAGCTCCCACAGCACCACCCCGGTCAGCGCCGAACCAAGCAGCGTCATGGCGAGAATCCAGTAGCGGGTATTGCGCGACAGGCTGCTGCCGCCCTTGATGCCGAGCCGGTCACGCAGCCACCCGGCGGCATCGGTCACGACATTGACCGGACAGACCCAACTGCAATATACCCGGCCGCCGACCAGCAGGTAGAAGACCAGCACGACAGCGACGCCGATCAGCCCCAGCGTTTCCGGCACATGACCCGTCATCAGCGACTGCAGCGCGACATAGGGATCGGTCAGTGGCAGGAAGTTCAGCGTGTAGCTGTAGTTCAGATTGCCCTTGACGATCCAGATCCCGGCCAGCGGCCCGAGCATGAACAGGGCAAGAATGCCGAACTGCGAAATGCGGCGCAGGATCAGCCATTTGTGGGCGCGCAGCCAGCCTTTTTCTGCCACGGCTTCGGCACCGATGCGTTTTCTGGCGGCAATCCGGTTCATGGCTTGCCTCCCAGGCCCGGCGGCTGGCTCGGAATGACACCGGCCTCGCTGCCGGCCATGCCTCGCATCGATTCGGTATGGCCGGACGCCGGGTCGTAGTGCCCGGGCAGGACTGCGCCTTCCGGCACGCGGTCGGGGAGGTCGATCATCTTCGACTCGTCGATCAGCGAGTGGCCGGCCTTTTTCTGTTCCTCCCAGCCCACACGATAGTGCTTGCCGAGTTCGCCCTTGGCCAGTTTGGGCGGCAGGATGCGAATCGCCGCCTCTTCCAGCACGCAGGATTTCTCGCACTTGCCGCAACCGGTGCAATGCTCGGAGTGCACCGTCGGCAGGAACATCGCATGGCGGCCGGTACGTACGTTGGGCACCATTTCCAGCGTGATCGCCTTGTCGATCACCGGACAGACGCGATAGCAGACGTCGCAGCGCAAGCCGAGGAAATTGAGGCAGGTTTCGTGGTCGATCAGCACCGCGATACCCATTTTCGCCTTGTTGATGTCGGTCAACCCGTGATCCAGTGCCTTGGTCGGGCAGGCCTTGACGCAGGGAATGTCCTCGCACATTTCGCACGGAATATTGCGCGCGTTGAAAAACGGCGTGCCGGTAGCGACCGGCGTCTCCGGCTTGGCGAGTTCCAGCGTGTTGTAGGGGCAGTCGCGCACGCACAAGCCGCAGCGGATACAGGCGCCGAGAAAGTCGCTTTCCAGCAGCGCGCCGGGAGGACGTAAGGCCAAGGCCGGCAACGCCTTCGCCTGTTTGGCGTAAAGCCCGAGACCGAGGCCGAGCATGCCGACGCCGCAGGCCATCTTCGCGGCATCGAAAATGAACTGGCGGCGCGCGGCGCCGCTCTTGGGGGATTTGCTGTTCGTCGTCGCCATAAAAACCTCGGGTTGCAGCCGGCGGGTGGGGCTGTCGCCCCACCCTGTCACGGCACTCCCTGATTGCCCGTTCCCGATGGGAACCCAACACTGGCAATCTACTCCATTAGCGTTTGCCAATGATTAGCGCAGATCAAACACTGGCCATTTACCAGCGTCAAATTGCGATGGAGTTGCTTTCGGTCAAATACCGGGCAGCACGGCGCGGGCAGTCGCGGTGCTGGCGGCAGCAACTTCCGCGCGGCTGACGCCGCGCAGTTCGGCGAGGACATCGGCGATACGTGGCAACTCACCGGGCGCATTGCGTCCGCCGCCCAGCCAGGCCGGCGGAATGTCCGGCGCATCAGTTTCGAGAACGATGGTCTCCGGGGGCAGTTCCGCCGCCAGGGCACGAATGCGGGTCGAACCGGAGAATGTCATGGCGCCGCCAAAGCCCAGCTTGAAGCCGAGCTTGATGAATTCATCGGCCTGCTGGCGGCTGCCGTTGAAGGCGTGCGCGATGCCGCCGCGGACGTGAATCCGGCGCAGGTGCTTGAGGATCTGGTCGACCGCCCGGCGGACGTGCAGCAAGACCGGCAGATCGAATTCACGAGCCAGCTTGAGCTGCTCGACGAAGAAGAATTCCTGACGCGCCGGGTCGACGTCGGCGACGTAGCCATCGAGGCCGATCTCGCCGACCGCCACCGGCTTCTCGCGCGCCAGCCAATCGCGCAGCACGTCCAGATCGGCTTCCTTCGCCTGCATCACGTAGAGCGGATGAATGCCATAGGCGGCGACGCAACCCGGATAGCGTTCGACCACGGTTTTTGCCTTCTGGAAGCCGTCGACCGCAACAGCCGGCACCACGATGCGCGCCACCCCGCCGGCCAGCGCCGCCGCATGCACCGCGTCGCGGTCGGCATCGAATTCGGCTGCGTCAAGGTGGCAGTGGGTGTCGATCAGCATTGGACGAAAGGAAAGTCCGGTGTGGCAGGCCGGCCGCTCATCAGATCTGCCAATGCCGCCGCCGAGCCGCAGGCCATAGTCCAGCCGAGCGTGCCGTGGCCGGTGTTGAGCCACAGATTGCCGTAGCGCGTGCGGCCGATCAAGGGCACGTTGGACGGGGTCGCCGGGCGTAGTCCGGCCCAGAATTGCGGCTCGCCATCAACTTTCAGATCGGGAAATAGTTGCCGCGTGCGCTGCATCAGGGCGGCGCAACGCACCGCGTTCATTTCGAGGTCGTAACCGTTGAATTCGGCGGTGCCGGCAATGCGCAGGCGGTCGCCGAGACGGGAAAACACCAGGCGGTGCTCGTCGTCGGTCAGGCTGACCGTCGGCGCGCCCGCATCGCCCTGCAGCTGCAGCGTCGCCGAATAGCCCTTGACCGGAATCAGCGGCAGGCGCAGCCCCAGCGGCCGCAGCAAGAGGGGCGAATAGCTGCCGAGCGCGACGACGTAGGCATCGGCAGTCAACAGTTCGCGGCCCGCCGGCCCGCCGACCATGACGCCCCTGATGGCGCCGCCGTCGGCAACGATGCGGTCGACCGTCGAAGCGAGGCGAAATTCGACGCCCAGCCCACCGGCCCGCCCGGCCAGCAGGCGCGTGAACTTGTTGGCGTCGCCCGATTCGTCGGACGGTGTGTAATCGCCCCCGACCAGCAGATTGCGCACGCCGGCGAGCGCCGGCTCGATTTCGACACAGCGCCCGGCGCTGACGCTTTCGCGATCGAGTCCGAACTGGCGCATGGTGCGGGCAGCCGCGACCGCCTGGGCGAACGCCCGCGGCTGGGTGTAGATATGCAGGATGCCGCGTTCGCGCTGGTCGTATTCAAGGTCCAGCTCGCGGCGCAAAGCCTGTAGGCAGGCGCGGCTGTAGAGCGCCAGGGCGACGATGGCGGCGATATTCTGCCGGGTGCGCCCGGGCAGGCATTCGCGAAGGAAGCGCAGGCCCCACGCAAACTGCGCCGGATCCGCCCGCCAGCGCCAGAGCAGCGGGGCGTCTTCCTTTCCCAGCCAGCGCATGACCTGCGGCAACACGTATGGATTGGCCCACGGCTCGGCGTGCGACACGGAAATCTGGCCGCCGTTGGCGAAGCTGGTTTCGTTGCCGGGCACCGGCTGGCGATCGACGACGACCACCTCATGACCGGCGCGCGCCAGATACCAGGCGCTCGTCGTCCCGACCACGCCTGCCCCCAGAACGAGAACCCTCAAGCCTCGCCCCCGCGTTCGCGCACGATCCGGGTAACTTCGGGAATGTGGCGCAGCCTGCGCATCACTGCCGCGAGGTGGATCCGGTGCGATACCTGAATGGTGAAATGAAGCTGCGTAAACAGTTGCTCGGGGTCGGAATCCATCGCCACGTGCTCGATGTTGGAGCCTGATTCGGCGATGGCGGCCGCCACCTGGGCCAGCACGCCACGCGCGTTCTTGACCTCGAGCTTGATGCGGATGTCGAACAGTTTGCCTTCCTCGGGCGCCCATTCGACATCGATCCAGCGATGCGGCTCGGCCGAGCGCGACTTGCGGATGCTCGGACAGTCGTGGGTATGAATGACCAGGCCGCTGCCCTTCTTGATCGAGCCGATGATCGGATCGCCGGGGATCGGCTGGCAGCAGCGCGCCAGCTGGATCGCCATGCCTTCCGTCCCGTGGATGGCGAGCGCCAGATGGCTCGGCGAGGTTCGCGACATCTCCTCGCGCGCCAGCAGGCGGCGTGCCACTACCGAGGGCAGGCGCTTGCCGAGGCCGATATCGGTGTACAACTCCTCCATCGACTTGTGGCCGGTGGACTTGACCAGGTGCTCCCAGGCCTCGGTCGGGATCGAAATCGGCACCACGCCCAGGGTCAGCAGTTCCTGACGCAGCAGGCGCTCGCCGAGGCGTGACGATTCCTCGGTCTGCATGGTGCGCAGGAAGTGGCGGATCTTGCTGCGCGCGCGGCCGGTCTTGATGTAGTTGAGCCAGGCCGGATTCGGGCTGGCCTGCGGCGAGGTGAGGATTTCCACCATGTCGCCGTTGCGCAGCTCGGTACGCAGTGGCACCAGATCCTGATTGATGCGCGCCGCCGAGCAGTGATGGCCGACATCGGTGTGCACGTTGTAGGCGAAATCGACCACCGTCGCCCCGCGCGGCATGGCCATGATCTTGCCCTTGGGGGTAAACACATAGACCTCGTCCGGGAAGAGGTCGATCTTGACGTTCTCGAAAAACTCGGCCGAATCGCTGCTCTGCATTTCGAGCAGCGACTGCAGCCATTTGTGCGTCTTGATATGGAGATCGGCACCGCTTTCCTCGGCATCCTTGTAGAGCCAGTGTGCCGCCACCCCTTCCTGGGCGACATGGTGCATTTCCCGGGTACGGATCTGCACCTCGACCGGCGTACCGAAGGGGCCGATCAGCGTCGTGTGCAGCGACTGGTAGCCGTTGGCCTTGGGGATGGCGATGTAGTCCTTGAACTTGCCCGGCACCGGCTTGTACAGGCTGTGCAGCACGCCGAGCGCCAGGTAGCAGGCCGGCACATCGGCGACGACGACGCGGAAGCCATAGATATCGAGCACCTGCGAGAACGAGAGCCTCTTGTCGCGCATCTTGCGATAGATCGAGTAGAGACTCTTCTCGCGCCCGAAGACATCTGCATCGAGCCCGGCGCCGGCCAGCTTGCCGACGATCCCGTCCTGGATGCGCGCCAGCAGCTCATGCCGGTTGCCGCGTGAGGCCAGCAAGGCCTTGGTCAGCACCTCGGCGCGGTGCGGATGAATCAGGCGAAAGGAAATATCCTGCAGTTCGCGGTAGAGCTTGCTGAGGCCGAGACGCAGCGCGATCGGCGCGTAGATGTCGAGGGTCTCGATGGCAATGCGCCGGCGCTTGTCGGGGCGCATCGCCGCCATTGTCTGCAGGTTGTGCTGGCGGTCGGCCAGCTTGATCAGGATGACGCGCAGATCGCGCGCCATGGCCATCAGCATCTTGCGGAAATTTTCCGCCTGCGCCACCTGATACGACGCGAACTCCATCTTGTCGAGCTTGGACAGGCCGTCGACCAGGTCGGCGACCTCGCGCCCGAATTTCTCGGCCAGCTCTCGCTTGCTGGTCCCGGTGTCTTCCAGCACATCGTGCAGCAGCGCGGCGATAATCGCTTCGGCGTCCATCCGCCATTCGACTACCGCCCCGGCCACCGCCAGTGGGTGGGTAATGTAAGGCTCGCCCGACATGCGTTTCTGACTGGCGTGCGCGCGCGCCGAGAAGGCATACGCCTCCTTGATACGTTCTACATCAGCAGGGGATAGATATTCGAGACTGTCGAGGAAAACCCGGTAGGCGGGTTCCTCATGGGTGGGCGGCAGAGACGACGGCGCTGGCTCCATCTCGCTTCACCGCCCCCAACCTCAGGCCTGGCCGCGATTCAGAACTTCCAGGCCAAACTTGCCGAGGGCCATTTCGCGCAGAGCGATAACCGTCGGCTTGTCGCGATTGGCTTCGACCATCGGCGTTGCGCCGTTGGCAATCTGGCGCGCCCGGTAGGTTGCTGCCAGGGTCATCTGGAAGCGGTTAGGAATTTTCTTCAGGCAATCGTCAATCGTTACGCGGGCCATGCAATACCTCTAGAATCAGATCAATCGGGCAAAAAGGGCGGCGTGTCTGGCACGCTGTCCGGCAAGGTCGAGGCGTGAAGCGCGCACTACGGCACGCAGATCATCCAGCGCCTGTTCCAGACCGTCGTTGATAATAACATAGTCGAATTCGCCGACATGGCGCATCTCGGCCTGCGCTGCGGCCAGCCGGCGCTCGACCACCTCGGTACTGTCGGTGCCGCGCCCGGTCAGGCGGCGGGTCAGTTCTTCCATCGACGGTGGCAGGATGAAAACGCCGATCGCCTGCGGAAACACCGCACGCACCTGCTGCGCCCCCTGCCAGTCGATTTCGAGCAGGACATCGTGGCCGGCGGCCAAGTGGTCGGCAATCCAGACCTTCGAGGTGCCATAGAAATTGCCGTGCACCTCGGCCCACTCGAGAAAATCGCCGCGGGCCATCATCGCGCGAAAGGTCGCCACGTCTACGAAATGGTACTCGCGGCCATCCGCTTCGCCCGGGCGCGGACCACGGGTCGTATAGGAAATCGACAGATGAACGCCCGGCTCGCTTTCGAGCAGCAGGCGAACCAGGGTGGTCTTGCCGGCCCCCGAAGGGGCGGCCACAACATAGAGTTTTCCGGACATGGGGCTTTTTCAGGCGCCGCCGCGACAATCCGCGCCGCGGCTGACAGGGTTCACAACGGGGGAATGCGCAGGTTCTGGCCCGGATAGATCTTGTTCGGGTCCTTCAGCATCGGTTTGTTGGCCTCGAAGATCACCGGATATTTGGCAGCGTTGCCGTACTGGCTCAGTGCGATCTTCGACAGCGTATCGCCGCTGACCACGGTATAGAAACGCGCTTCCGGCGCCGGCGCCTCGACCGTCAGTTGATCGTCGACATTATCGACGCCCTGCACGTTGCCGGCGGCGAGGATGATCTTTTCGCGGTTCTCCTGATCCGGCGTCGAACCCGTAATGGTCACCTGGCCGCTCTTGTAGCTGACCATCAGGTTGCTCCACTTGAGGCCAAGGCTGTTGATGCGGTCAAAAATCGCCTGCGCGGCGACCTGGTTCAGGCGGGTCTTTTCTTCCGGAGAAGCCGCCTGCTCGACTTCCTTGTGGCCGAACAGCTTCTCTCCCGCTTCCTTGATGAATCCGAACAATCCCATTTCCGC
The DNA here is from genome assembly GCA_035466795.1 of Azonexus sp. GTDB lineage: Bacteria > Pseudomonadota > Gammaproteobacteria > Burkholderiales > Rhodocyclaceae > Azonexus. The sequence continues at coordinate 29,031 of DATIUN010000120.1, forward strand.
TCTCCTTGAATGTTCAACGCGACCGGCAGGCAC
>DATIUN010000121.1:0-1602 GCA_035466795.1 Azonexus sp.
GGCATCGGCCTCGCGTTCGTGCTGGCGATGATCAGCCGGATCCTCAAGCTCAACCTGCTGTCGGCGATGGCGCAAAAGGTCACCTTCGTGCTGATCCCCCCCTTGGCGCTCATTTTCCTGGTGCTGGGGACGATCTTCCTCGGCGTCGCGACGCCGACCGAGGGCGGCGCGATGGGCGCAATGGGCGCAGTGCTGATGGCGCTGGTGCGCAGGCGCCTGTCGTGGTCGCTCCTCAAGCAGGCGATGGACAGCACCGCCAAGCTGACGACCTTCGTCGTGTTCATCCTGGTCGGCGCACGGGTGTTCAGCCTGACGTTCTACGGCGTCGACGGGCACAAGTGGGTCGAGCACTTGCTCACGGGCCTCCCCGGCGGCCAGATCGGTTTCCTGGTCGTCGTCAACATCCTGGTGTTCGTCCTGGCGTTCTTCCTCGACTTCTTCGAGCTGTCGTTCATCATCGTGCCGCTGCTGGGCCCGGTTGCCGAGAAGCTCGGCATCGACCTCATCTGGTTCGGCGTGCTGCTGGCGGTGAACATGCAAACGTCGTTCATGCATCCGCCGTTCGGCTTCGCGCTCTTCTATCTGCGCTCGGTGGCGCCATCGCTGCCGTTCAAGGACGCGCACAGCGGCAAGATGACCGAGCCCGTGACCACCGGCCAGATCTACTGGGGCGCGATACCTTTCGTCATCATCCAGTGCATCATGGTGGCGCTGATCATCGCCTTCCCGGCGATCGTGGCCTACGACAAGCCGGCTGCCGAGGGCTCGGGTCCGACGATCGACATCCAGCAGATGCTGAAGGACGACGCCAAGAGTACCGAAGGCGCCGGTTTCGGCACGGCGCCTGCTCCGACGCAGCAGGAGGACGATGACGCGGTGATGAAGGCGTTGCGCGAGGGCAAGTAGACCGGGCACGCCGCGCGGGATCCCTCAGCGGGGAGTGCCGCGCGGCTTCCGCCTCCCCGGCGCACGAAAAAGCCCCGCGGTTGCCCGCGGGGCTTTTTGCTTGGTCCGCCTGCCGACTTACTTGATGCGCGTCTGCAGGAACTGGTCCATCCGGAGTTCGGCGACGGCGAACCATTGGTTCTGCGTCTTCTGGTAGGCCCGGTAGGCGTCGAACATCTTCTTGAACGCGGGGTTCTTGGCCGACTCCTCGGCGTAGAGCGCTTCCGCCGCCTTGTATGCCGCGTCCATGATCTCGTTCGAATAGCTGCGCAACTGGACGCCGTTCTGCACCAGCCGGCGCAGTGCGGGCGGGTTCAGGTTGTCGTAGTCGGCCATCATCGTCACGTTGGCTTCGTACGCGGCGGCCTGGAAGACGTCCTTGTACTCGGCCGGCAGCGCATCCCACGCCTTCTTGTTGACGAAGAAGTGGATCGCCGGGCCCGGTTCCCACCAGCCCGGGTAGTAGTAGTTCTTGGCGACCTTGAAGAAGCCAAGCTTTTCGTCGTCGTAGGGACCGACCCATTCGGCGGCGTCGATGGTGCCTTTTTCGAGCGACGGATAGATGTCCGCTGCCGGCAGCTGCTGGGTGACGACGCCCAGGCGCGCCATCGTCTTGCCGGCCAGGCCGCTGATGCGCATCTTCAGGCCTTTCAGGTC
>DATIUN010000122.1:0-3153 GCA_035466795.1 Azonexus sp.
CGGCGTGTAGCCGGACACGTCGCCGTAATCGTAGGCGTAGGCGCCCTTGGTCAGCGTCGGGCAGGAAGTCGGCTCGACCGCGACGCAGCGCAGGTTGGCAGCGCGCTTGTCGCCGGCCGCCTTGTCGGCGAGGAAGGGGAAAGCGATGCCGCCGAAGCTGGAACCGCCGCCGCAGGGCCCGAAAATCACGTCCGGGTAGAGGCCGATCTTGTCGAACTGCTTCTTGGCCTCTTGGCCGATCACCGTCTGGTGCAGCAGCACATGGTTAAGCACCGAGCCCAGCGTGTAGCAGGTGCCGGGGTCGGCCACGGCTTCCTCGACGGCCTCGGAGATGGCCAGGCCGAGCGACCCCTCGTTGTCGGGATCGGCAGCCAGCGCGGCGCGCCCGGCGTTGGTCAGATTGCTCGGGCTGGCAAAGACCTCGGCGCCCCAGGTCTGCATCATCGAGCGGCGGAAAGGCTTCTGCTCGTAGCTGACCTTGACCATGAAGACGCGCACCGGCAGGCCGAACATCTGGCCGGCGAAGGCTATCGAACACCCCCACTGACCGGCGCCGGTCTCGGTGGTCAGCCGCTTGGTGCCGGCCATCTTGTTGTAGAAGGCTTGCGGCACGGCGGAGTTCGGCTTGTGCGAACCGGCCGGCGAAACGCCCTCGTACTTGTAGAAAAGCTTGGCCGGCGTGCCGAGCGCCTGCTCCAGGCGAAGCGCGCGACAGAGCGGGGACGGACGCCACAGGGCGTAGATCTGGCGCACTTCCTCGGGAATGGCGATCCAGCGCTCGGCCGACATTTCCTGCTCGAGGATCGGCATCGGGAAGATGGCCCCCATCTGCTCCGGCGTCACGACATTGCCATCCGGCGCCAGCGGCGGCGCCGGCGGATTGGTCAGGTCGGCCGCCACGTTGTACCAGTGGGTCGGGATTTCTTCCGGTTCGAGGTTGATGCGTAGCGGTATCATTTTTTTCTCCCTGAGATGGCTTTTACGAAAGCAGTAAATTACCCCAAAAGGCCGCGCCAACCAAGGGAAAGCCCCGGAATTTGCCCGTTTTGGCGGGTCGACCGCGGCAAGAGTAGCCACGAGCAGGTAAAGTACCGCCTGCAATGCTCACCTGCCCAGAATCGTTCGCGACCGTCACCCGGCATCACACGCTGCGCTGTCATCCCGCCAGCCCGTGCGCGGCGGTCCGCGCCATCGAAGCCAGCGCCATCGTGACCGCGAGCGGCGCGCTGGCACTGAGCTATCGCCTGCAAGGCGACCCCGAGAAGATCCGCATTCCGGCCCCCGTCCCGCCGGCCGCCGCCGATGACCTGTGGCAGCACACCTGCCTCGAAGCCTTCGTTGCCGCCGCCGATGACGCGGGCTACCGCGAATTCAATTTCTCGCCCGCCGGCCTGTGGGCAAACTACCGTTTCACCGCCTGCCGCCAACGCGACCCGGATTTCCTTCCGCCAACCATGCCACATATCGCCTTCCAGCGCGGCGCCGATGGCTTCCGGCTCGACGCAGTGCTCGACCCGGAACTGCTCCCGGCAAGCGACCACCTGCACATCGGCCTGACGGCCGTCATCGAAGCCCGTGACGGCAGCAATAGTTACTGGGCGCTGGCACACTGCGCCGCGCAGCCCGATTTCCATCTCCGCCAGAGTTTTTCGCTGGCCCTGCAAAGAAGCACGCCATGACCCGCCCCATCCAGTTCGGTATCGACCGCCTGCTCGCCGACCCCGCCCTGCGCGCACCGCTCGCCAGTCGCCGCGTCGCGCTGCTCGCCCACCCGGCTTCGGTGACCGCCGACCTCACCCACAGCCTAGACGCACTCGCCACCCTGCCCGACCTCAAGCTGACTGCCGCCTTCGGTCCGCAACATGGCCTGCGCGGCGACAAGCAAGACAACATGGTCGAGTCGCCGGACTTCCGCGACCCGCAGCATGGCATTCCGGTCTTCAGCCTGTATGGCGAAGTGCGCCGGCCGACCGCGGCGATGATGGACAGCTTCGATGTGCTGCTGGTTGACCTTCAGGACCTCGGCTGCCGCATCTACACCTTCATCACGACGCTGCGCTACATACTGGAAGCGGCGGCGCAGCACGGCAAATCGATCTGGGTGCTCGACCGCCCGAACCCGGCCGGCCGCCCGGTCGAAGGTCTGACCCTGCGCGACGGCTGGGAAAGCTTCGTCGGCGCCGGCGCGATGCCGATGCGCCACGGCCTGACCATGGGCGAACTCGGCCACTGGTTCATCGCCACGCTCAGGCTGGACGTCGACTACCGCGTCATCGAAATGTCGGGCTGGCAGCCCGACGCCGCCCCCGGCCACGGCTGGCCGCTCGGCGAGCGGACCTGGATCAACCCCAGCCCGAACGCCCCCAACCTGTGGATGGCGCGCGCCTACGCCGGCACCGTGATGCTCGAAGGGACGACGCTGAGCGAAGGACGGGGTACAACGCGGCCGCTGGAAATTTTCGGCGCGCCGGACATCGATGCGCGCGACGTCATCGCCGAAATGCAGGCCTTCGCACCGCACTGGCTCAAGGGCTGCAAACTGCGCGAAATCTGGTTCGAGCCGACTTTCCACAAGCACGCCGGGAAACTGAACCACGGCGTGCAGATCCACTGCGAGGGGCCGTACTACGATCACGCCGCCTTCCAACCCTGGCGCATCCAGGCCCTCGCCTTGAAGGCCATCAGGCGACTGTATCCCGATTACCCGCTGTGGCGCGACTTCGCCTACGAATACGAGCACGACCGGCTGGCGATCGACCTGATCAACGGCTCACCGCTGCTGCGCGAATGGGTGGACGATCCGGCCAGCACCCCAGAGCAGCTTGATACCCTGGCTAACGTCGACGAATCAGCGTGGCGGGCCCAATTGAACGCGATGATGCTCTATTTTTGAAAGTGAAGCAGGGCTTTTATCAGCATGCCCCCCTTTCAGACGCCAAATCCAAAGAAAAGCAACTGCAATGGATGTCTATGCGACGGCAACCATAGACAACCTGCTCTCAATTGCCCTCGGACCTTGCTTTTGGGTACCCTTCATATAGTCTGAATGAAGCAGATAGAAAGTGGCTTGCAGTAAAGCTTTGCGTCCCCTACGGCAAACGGTACGACATCTGTTGAGAAGCGTTCTCTCTTTATCAAGTGTAGTCATTGTCC
>DATIUN010000123.1:0-9501 GCA_035466795.1 Azonexus sp.
TTCTTGGCCGAGCCACCAAACTTGGCCGACAGCACCGTGGTGATCGCCGCCGTCAGCGTGGTCTTGCCATGGTCAACGTGCCCAATCGTCCCCACATTGACGTGCGGCTTCGTACGCGCAAACTTTTCCTTAGCCATTATCCGTTCCTCAATAGTCTAAATAAGCAAAAAAACCAGAATCCAAGCTAATCGGTGGTGCCCATGAGTAGAATCGAACTACCGACCTCTCCCTTACCAAGGGAGTGCTCTACCACTGAGCTACATGGGCCTACCTTAAAACTCCAACCGTACCGCGTTGTGGAGCGGGTGAAGGGAATCGAACCCTCGTCTTAAGCTTGGAAGGCTTCAGCTCTACCATTGAGCTACACCCGCAAAACCCTACGCCCGCAGCACAGGCCGCTACAGCATTCAATCTGGTGGAGGGGGAAGGATTCGAACCTTCGAAGGCAGAGCCGACAGATTTACAGTCTGTTCCCGTTGACCGCTTGGGTACCCCTCCGGAAGAACGCGAGATTATCCGTTGTCAAACCGGCAGTGTCAATACCCAACAACGCAAAAAAGCCGGCCAGCGGCCGGCTTCCTGACAGCCTAGCGGCGTTATTTCTGGGCGAGAACCCAGGCAGCGAGCTTGGAGGCCTCTTCCGGCGTCACATTGTTGGGCGGCATCGGAATTTCACCCCAGGTACCCTTGCCACCAGCCTTGATCTTGGCGGCCAGCATGGCGGGCGCCTTGGCGTCGCCCTTGTACTTGGCGGCAACATCCTTGTAGGCAGGGCCGACCAGCTTCTTGTCGACGGCGTGGCAGGACATGCAGTTCTTGGCCTTGGCCAGGGCTTCGTCAGCCTGGGCCTGGCCGGCAATCACGATGCCTGCGGCGGCCATCATGGCAACATAAACAGCTTTCATTCTTTTGCTCCGTTTGTCGGGTTGATGGATAAATCAACGTGCGATGATAAGACCCTTTTCCATCCCTTGCAAACCGCTTCTCGCACAGCGTGGCAATGGACGGGGGAAATGCAGCTTTTGCAGCCACTCCATATTAACGCACCGGGGTCCGGCGCGTTGACAGCGGCGGTTCATGGCGACCGCGAAGAAAAGCCCAGCAAGGTTCCGGCCGAGACGAAAAGGCCGCCGAATGCCCTGTTCTGCAACCGAATGGCCTGCGGGTCGTGCAACCAGCGGCCCAGACGACCCGCAGCCAGGGCATAGGCCGACATCACGACGATGTCGGTCACGCAGAGTGTCGCCGCGATCAGCAGGTACTGGTCAAATTGCGAGCGCCCCGGATCGATGAACTGGGGCACGAGTGCGCCGATGAAAATGATCGCCTTGGGATTGGTCAGATTGACCAGCAAGCCCTGAAGGAAAAGGCCGCGGCGCCGCACCGGCACCTGTTCGGCATCGACCGGCACGGGCGGCGAGCGCCACTTCTGCACGCCGAGCCAGATCAGATACACGGCACCGATGAACTTGATAACTGAAAACGCCGTTTCCGATGCGGCGATCAATGCGCCGAAGCCGATGGCGACGACAGTCAGGTGCACCAGAATGGCAGCCTGCAGACCAAGAATTGCCACCAGCGCCGACAAATAGCCGTGGCGCATCGACGTACTCATGCTGAGCACCGCCCCCGGGCCGGGCGTGACGGCAATCATGATCGCCGCCAACAGGAACCCTAGCCAGAGCGTCAGGCTCACTTGCGCCGCTGGATCTGCGAAACGTCGCGCACGGCACCCTTGTCGGCCGAGGTGGCCATCAGCGCATAGGCCTGCAGGGCGGCGGAAACGAAGCGCTCGCGGTTGACCGGCTGCCACGCCGCATCGCCTCTGGCTTCCATCGCTGCGCGGCGGCGCGCCAGTTCTTCGTCACTCACGGCAAGATGAATGCGCCGATTGGGGATGTCGATTTCGATGGTGTCGCCCTCCTCGACCAGTCCGATAGCGCCGCCATCGGCCGCTTCCGGCGAGGCATGGCCGATCGACAGGCCGGAGGTACCGCCGGAGAAGCGGCCGTCGGTGAGCAACGCGCATGCCTTGCCCAACCCCATCGACTTCAGGTACGAAGTCGGGTAGAGCATTTCCTGCATGCCGGGCCCGCCTTTGGGGCCTTCGTAGCGGATGACGACAATGTCGCCGGCAACGATTTTGCCCCCCAGAATGCCGTCGACCGCAGCATCCTGGCTTTCGAAGACGCGGGCGCGGCCGGTGAATTTCCAGATCGACTCGTCAACGCCGGCCGTCTTGACGATGCACCCGTCGACGGCGATGTTGCCGTGAAGAACCGCCAAGCCGCCCTCCTGGGAATATGCCTGGGCCCGAGTGCGGATGCAGCCCTTGGTCCGATCAAGGTCAAGATCGCTGTAGCGCCGACTTTGGGAGAAGGCGACCTGGGTCGGCACGCCGCCCGGGCCGGCGCGGAAGAATTCATGGACTGCCGCATCCTGCGTGCGCACCACATCCCAGCGGTCGATGGCGTCGCCCAGGGTTTTTTCATGCACGGTCGGCACGTTGCGGTGCAACAGGCCGGCGCGATCGAGTTCGCCGAGGATGCCCATGATGCCGCCGGCGCGATGGACGTCCTCGATATGGTATTTGTCGGTCATCGGCGCCACCTTGCACAGGCAGGGCACCTGGCGCGAAATGCGGTCGATGTCGGCCATCGTGAAATCGACGCCGGCCTCCTGCGCCGCGGCAAGAATGTGCAGCACGGTGTTGGTCGAGCCGCCCATGGCGACGTCGAGGGTCATGGCGTTCTCGAAGGCCTGAAAGGTGGCGATCGAGCGCGGCAGCACCGAGGCATCGTCCTGCTCGTAGTAGCGGCGGCACAAGTCGACCGCCAGGCGGCCGGCACGCAGGAACAGTTCCTTGCGGTCGGCGTGCGTCGCGACGACGGTGCCATTGCCGGGCAAGGAGAGGCCGAGTGCCTCGGTCAGGCAGTTCATCGAGTTGGCGGTGAACATGCCCGAACACGAGCCGCAAGTCGGACAGGCCGAACGCTCGATCTCGGCGAGGTCTGCATCGGAGACCGAACTGTCGGCAGCCTTGACCATGGCATCGACGAGGTCGAGATGGATGACCTGGCCCTGGATCTTGACCTTGCCGGCTTCCATCGGACCACCGGAGACGAAGATGGCCGGAATGTTGAGGCGCATGGCGGCCATCAGCATGCCCGGGGTGATCTTGTCGCAGTTCGAGATGCAGACCATGGCGTCGGCGCAGTGGCCGTTGACCATGTACTCCACCGAATCGGCAATCAGGTCGCGCGAGGGCAGCGAGTAGAGCATGCCACCGTGACCCATGGCGATACCGTCGTCGATGGCGATGGTGTTGAACTCCTTGGCGATGCCGCCGGCCGCCTCGATTTCGCGTGCGACCAGTTGCCCCATGTCCTTCAGGTGCACATGACCCGGCACGAACTGGGTGAAGGAATTGACGACGGCGATGATCGGCTTGCCGAAATCGCCATCCTTCATGCCGGTGGCGCGCCACAGGGCGCGGGCGCCGGCCATGTTGCGGCCGTGGGTGGAGGTGCGGGAGCGGTAATCAGGCATGGAAATCTCCGTCGAAAACTTTGCGCGTTGCGGCGCGAACTATAATGGGCGAATTCTAGCCGACTCTCCGCCCCCCATGCTTCTCCACCCCCAGTTCGACCCCGTCGCTTTCTCGCTCGGCCCGCTATCGGTGCGCTGGTACGGTTTGATGTACCTGGTCGCTTTCGTTCAGTTTATTTTGCTCGGACGCTACCGGATTCGCACGCGCCCGGGTTTGCTCACGGTCGATCAACTCGACGACCTCCTGTTCTACGGCGTGCTCGGTGTCATTCTGGGCGGCCGACTGGGGCAGGTGCTGTTCTACGAACCGGGCTACTACCTCGCCCACCCGCTGGAAATACTCGCCGTCTGGAAAGGCGGCATGAGTTTTCACGGCGGCTTTCTCGGCGTCCTCGTCGCCATGGGGCTGTGGTCGCGCAAGCACCGCATCGCCTGGTTCGACGTCACCGACTTCATCGCCCCGCTGGTGCCGCTCGGGCTGGCCGCCGGACGCATCGGCAATTTCATCAACGGCGAACTGTGGGGCCGCGTCGCCGACCCCGGCCTGCCGTGGGCGATGATGTTTCCGCAGGCCGGCGACATGCAACCGCGCCACCCATCGCAGCTCTACCACGTCGGACTGGAAGGCGTGGCGTTGTTTGCGATTTTGTGGATTTTCAGCAGTCGACCGCGACCGCGTGCCGCGGTGTCCGGCGTATTCCTGATCGGCTACGGCACCTTCCGCTTCATCACCGAATTCTTCCGCGAGCCGGATCACGGCATCTTCGGCCAGTCGTACGCGATCAGCATGGGCCAGTGGCTGTCGCTGCCGATGGTGCTGGCGGGACTGCTACTGGTCGTACTGGCCTATCGGAAGCAGGCCTGAGCGGCTGCCTCGTCCGGTCAGGAGAAGTCGATCCTGACCAGCGTTCCCTGATTTTCCTTGCTCTCCAGCCGTACCTGCCAGCCATAGCAGTCACAGATGCGCTTGACCAGCGACAATCCGATACCCGCGCCCGTGCTCCCCATGTCGTGATAGTGGCGAACGAAGACCTGCTCAACAGCCTTGGCCGGGATACCCGGGCCGCTATCGCTTACCGTCAGAGAATCGGCGTCCTGCAGTACGCTCACTGATCCGCTGGCCGTGAAGAAAAATGCATTGCGAACCAGGTTGCCGGCAACGATCTTTACCAGACCCGGATCGACTGCGAGGATCAGCTCAGGGTTGGTTTGCACCGTCACCTCGACCGGTTTGTCATGAAGGAGATGGCGCTGCTCGGCCACCACTTCCCGCACCGCGTCGGCCACCACGCACCCGCCACCTGCTGCTGACATGCTGTATTCCTCACGCGCCATCAACAACAGCGCGTTACCCAACTCGGCCATGTCATTGGCGGCACGCTTGATGCGCATGACCCGGGTCTTCGGTTTTTCGCCGAGCGTCTCGTCCTCGAGCAGTATTTCCGTCGCGCTGAGAATTACCGCGAGCGCAGTACGCAACTCGTGGCTCATGTCGGCGCTGAACACCCGCTCACGCTCCATGAAGGCGCGCATGCGGACAAGATGACGGTCGAAAACCCGGGCCAGTTCGCCAACTTCGCCCACCGGAAAATCGTCGGCCAGCGGGTGCTCCCAATCGTTCGGACTGCGGTGGCGCACTTTCGCCGCCAACTGGGCGACCGGCGCAACTACCGTGCGCGAGACCCAGATGCCGCCAAGCGCCGACAACATGGTCATGGCGACCACCAGCAGGACGAGCATCCAGGCAAAGCGTTGTTCGCGGCGCACTTGCAGGGCAGTATCGTGAAGCAAAATATAACGCACCCCGCCACGTTCCACGATGGCGACCCGATAGCTGATTGACCCCAGGTTAATGTCATGACGGCCGGCAGGCAATCCCGCAAGATAAGTCGGCACATCGCCGACGCCGTCGTTGCCCTGCACGTAGCCGTGGACGACGACGGTGGCGGGTGGCAAGGATGCCGGATTCCGCTCGCGCCGGGCGATGTAATCGTCCAGTTCGGCGGACAGTGTTTCATCGATCAGGCGTTGACCCAGATCGTGCGCGCTTTGGTACACGGCGATGACCATAATCAGGCTGACGAGGGCGCCAAAACCGGCAAAAAAAAGGGCGACGCGCCCGCGCAGATCAGAGAGCAGGGGCATCGGGCGCTTTTATTTGATAGCCGACGCCACGCAAGGTGTGCATCAGGGGAACCTGTCCCGGCGCGTCGATGGCCGAGCGGAGCGTATGCACATGCACGCGCAGCACGTCGCTGTCCGGTAGAGAATCCCCCCAAACGGCCTGCTCTAGGTCGCGCCGCGAGAGCACGGCGGGAGAGCGTTTCATCAGCAACTCCAGAATCTTCAGGGGAAGCGCCGGCAGTGCCAGAGCCTTCCCGGCACGTTGCACGGCAAAGGTATCGAGATCGAACACCAGATCGGCCACCTTGAGCAGGCGCCTGGTTTCACCGGGGCGAGAACGTCGTGTCAAGGCACGAAGCCGCAAATCGAGTTCGCGCAGTTCGAAAGGCTTGACCAGATAGTCATCGGCCCCTTCACTGAAACCAGCCACCTTGTCGGTGATCGTCGTACGGGCCGACAGGATGAGTACCGGAACGCAGGAATGTGCGTCCTGACGCAAACGCCTGCATAAATCCAGACCGTCGATGCCCGGCAACATCAGGTCGAGGACAATGGCGTCATAGACATTTGTGACGGCGAGATGCAAACCGGTGACGCCGTCCATCGCCACATCGACCAGATAACCCTTGGACTCCAGGTAATCGGCAATATTTGTCGCCAGATCCTTGCTGTCTTCGACGACAAGGATGGAAATGGCTGCAGCGTCGCGCATTGTTGGGCTGGCGGTGGAATATCGGGATGACAAACAGTCTTTTACGTCAAGCGCTGCGCCAAGTCCACTGCCGTTCAACCCCCGTCAAGGGTCATGCGTGGCGAAACGGAAAGTCGAGGATGACGTCGGCCAGGCGCCCCAGCAGGTTGCGGCGATCCACTTTCAGGATATCCGCCCCATCAGCAAAGCCATCGGGAAATCCACCGGCGATCGTAACGACGAGATCGGGGGACCAGGCCTCGACCACTTCTGCCATGGCGGCTTTCGGGTCTCTCCAGAGCACCCTGGCTTCAGCCCAGGCAAGGTTATGGCGCGCAAGCTGCAGGTCGAGGCGCTTCCCGGCATCCCGCGCGCGCCGGACGGCTGCTTCTTCCGGAAGCATTCCGGCCGGCCCGTCGGATTCAAAGCCGCTATGCGTGTCGAGAATGCGCACGACCAGCAACTTCGCACTTCCACCCTGCACAAGGTCGCTGACGCGATGCAGCAGAAGCGCGGTCTGGCCGGCGCTGAAAATGGGCACGAGAATGCGTCGATAGGTTTTCATGGCAGTATCAGTTCGTTGTTCGCTTGTTCGGGGATGCTCATGGCCTGGTCGCCGATTCTCTGGCAGGGCCGAAAGACCCTGGCCCGGCAGTTCGCACAAGTCGCCGGGTCGAGGCGCGGAAACAACGCTTCCGCCGGTCGCGACTTGGCCGGATAAAGATTTTCTTCACCGATGGCGTCGATGAAGCCGCCGCTACGCAAGGAGGCGGCGACGTTCTCCTTCATCCGGTACAACCCGAAACTGCCGCCTGCGCTCGCATAGCGCTTTGCGGTTTCACCAAGAAATTCCGCGCCGGCCAGATCGATGAAATTGATACCGCTCGCCATCAACACCAGGTGCTTGTGCTTCGGCGATTTTTCGGTCAACTCCTGTACTTGCTGCTGGAGATGCGACACTGCGCCGAAGAAGATCGAGCCGTTGAGTCGCATCATCTTTATTTGCGGGCATTCCGGTCGGCCGTTGGCGGCAACATAGTGATAACTGTCAGCGCCGCTGTCCGGCACTACGGCCTCCAGCGCCGGGCGCGAGGTACGGTACAAGTAGAGCGCGAGCGACAGGGCGACGCCGAGAAAGATGCCTTTTTCGAGGTCGAACAGGGTACCGACCAGCGTCACCCACAAGACGACCGTTTCCTGGCGGCTGATGCGATGCAACTGCCGGATATGATGAAAGTCGATCAATCCCCAGGCGACGAGAAACAGGATGCCGGCCATCGCCGCGGTAGGCAGATAGGCCGCCAAGGGCGCCACCAGGAGCAGGATGAGAACCAGAAAGAACGAGGCATAGACGGCCGCCAGCGGCGTCTGGGCACCCGCCGCATAATTCACGCCACTGCGGTTGAACGAACCGGACGATGCGTAGCCCGAGAAGAAGGCGCCGACCAGATTCGAAAGCCCCTGACCAATGAATTCCTGGTTTCCATCGATCTGCTGGCCGGAGCGGGCGGCGATCGAGCGGGAAATCGACACCGCTTCGGTCAATGCCAGCATGGTGATGATGAGTGCCGGAAACAGCATCTGGGAAACACTGCGCAAGGAAAAGTCAGGCATGGTCAGGGGCGGCAGGCCGGACGACAGCGCGCCGACCGTCCCGATATGAGTCGTCTCCACGCCAACATAACCGTTAACGGCCACCGCGAGCAGGCTGCCGGCGACAAGCGCGACAATCATGTAGGGCAGTTTGGGCATGACCATTTTGGTCAGAATGCCGACCAGCAGCGTCGTCAGGCTGACCGCCAAGACGTAGGGATTGGTGTCGCCCGCCTGCCGCGCAAACAGTCCGAGAATCTCGAAGAAGGGCGTTCCGCGTGGAATATCGAGCCCGAAGAAATTCTTGATCTGGCTTCCGGCAATGAGTAGCGCCGCGCCAGCCGTAAAGCCGATAACCACGGTATGGGAAATGAAATTGACCAGCACGCCCATGCGCGCCAGTCCCAATGCCAATTCGAACAGGCCGGTCAGCGCGGTCAGCGTCAGTACCAGCCCGATGAATTCGGGAGAACCGGGCTGGGCGTAGGGGCTCACCGAAGCGAAGACGGCAATTGAAATGGCTGTGGTCGGTCCGGAAACCAGGTGCCAGGACGAGCCGAACAGCGCAGCGACGATCGCCGGCGCCATCGCCGCATACAGCCCGTATTCGGGCGGCAGGCCGGCAATCGTCGCGAAGGCCACCGCCTGGGGCAGAACAATCAGCGCCCCGGTTATGCCGGCCAGGGCGTCGGCGCGCGAACTGGCGCGGGTCACCCGGTCACGCCAGCGCAGAAACGGAAGCAAGCCGAGCCAATGCGCAAAGGAGAGAGAAGCGCTCCTTCTGACGTATTCCTCGGCCATCTCGAAAACCCCCAATCCGTGACGATGATCAAAGTCTGCCGGGAAGCGCGTTAAGGGCCGGTTAAGCGCAGGTCAAGCGCAGGTTATCCGCTTGCCACAATCCCCGTTGGGCGGAAATCGCGTGCCGAAAGCCATATAATTCTGGATCACGATTTTCGCGAGACAGGAATTTACCCATGCAACGTCCGTTCAAGGTTCTCGGTATCCAGCAAATCGCCATCGGCGGCCCGTCCAAGGAAAAGCTGCGCACGTTGTGGGTCGACATGTTCGGCCTCGAGGTCACGAGCACCTTCGTTTCCGAGCGTGAAAACGTCGATGAGGACATCTGTGCCATGGGCAGCGGCCCGTTCAAGGTCGAGGTCGACCTGATGCAGCCGCTCGATCCGGAAAAGAAGCCGGCGGTGCACACCACCCCGCTCAACCACGTCGGGCTGTGGATCGACGATCTGCCCAAGGCCGTCGAATGGCTATCGGCCAACGGCGTGCGTTTCGCACCGGGCGGCATCCGCAAGGGCGCCGCCGGCTTCGACATCACCTTCCTCCACCCCAAGGGCAACGAGGAATCGCCGATCGGCGGCGAGGGTGTGCTGATCGAACTGGTTCAGGCACCACCGGAAGTAGTTTCGGCGTTCGCCAAGCTGGCCGCCGGCTGATTTGCAGCGCGGGCGGCGGCTGTTGCGGTCGACGCCCGAAAAATGCCGAATTTCAGGTGTGACGACCGGGCGCCCTGGCGCCCGTCGCTC
>DATIUN010000124.1:0-1960 GCA_035466795.1 Azonexus sp.
ATAGGCCGGCGCCGTGATGTAGAGCAGCAGGATGAACAACAGCGACCAGAACACGGATTCCCGCGCTTCGCGAACGCTGGGCGTCGTGTAGTAGCGCATCAGCACATGCGGCAGCGCCGCGGTGCCGATGGTCAGGCAAAATACCAGCGCCAGAAAGTTGACGCGCAACGACCAGCTGGACTCGGCATCACCCGGGAAGGCTTCCGCATGATGCACCGGCGGCAGCGCCCTTTCCGCGGCGGCGTACATCGCGGATTCCCAGCGTAGGCGGGCCTGCTCCGGATCGTGCGGAAGGTCGCGACGCTGCTTTTCCAGCGCCACGATATCCTTCATCTGGGCGTCACCGGCCTTGAGCTCGTTGATGCCTGCCGTCAGTTGCGCCCTTTCGAGTGACAGCGAATTCGGCAACTGCATGATCTTCCGGGCATATTCATCGGCCCGCTGGCGATAGAGACCACGGGCCTCGATCTCGGCCGGACTGTCGAACAGTTTGTCCTCGAGCTGCCCAAGCTGTTGCAGGACCTGGCCATAGACCACTTGCGGGACCGGATTGCCGGTCACCGACCACGACAGGATAGCCACCGGCGTCACATAGGCAACGATCAGGATCACGTACTGAGCAACCTGCGTCCATGTCACCGCGCGCATGCCGCCGAGAAACGAACAGACGAGAATGCCGGCGAGGCCGACGAAGACGCCGATCTCGAATTGCAGGCTGACGAAACGGCTGGTAATCAGGCCAACCCCGTAAATCTGCGCCACGACATAAACGAAGGAGGAGAGAATCGCCGCACCCACGGCAACCAGGCGAATCGCGTTGCCGCCGTAGCGGGCGGTCAGAAAATCGGGAATCGTGTATTCGCCGTAACGCCGCAGGTAGGGCGCCAGGAGAAGCGCCACCAGAACGAAGCCGCCGGTCCAGCCAACCACGAAGGCCAGTCCCTGGTAGCCCGAAAGATATAGCGTTCCCGCCAGGCCGATAAACGACGCGGCGCTCATCCAGTCGGCGCCGGTCGCCATGCCATTGAAAAACGCCGGAACCCGCCGCCCGGCTACGTAAAACTCGGAGACATCGGAGGTCCGGCTGAGAATCCCGATCACCGCATACATCAGGATCGTAAAGACCAGGAAGGAGTAGCCGATCCAGCGCGGCGGCATGCCGTGCTCCTCGAGCACGGCAAGCGATGCGACAAACAGGAGAAACCCGCCGGTATAAAGCAGGTAATAACGCTGAAGCCTGGTCAGTGAGCCCAGCACCGGCCGCTGCTCAATGGGTGCGGCGCAGGAAGGAAGCGGATTTCGATTCCTCGATCAGCTTGCCGGCGGTCAGGATTTCCTGATCGTTCGCGCGGACCAGCAACATCTGGAACAGGCGTGCCAGCATCAGCGTATTGGTCATCGTGTCGCGCCGCCCGCCGTTGTCGATGGCAAGGATTTCCAGCCAATCATCCAGCGGCCGCACGGTTGGCGACTTGTCCTTGAACAGCGACGGCAGCAACCAGGCAAGGTCTATCCATTGCGGCTGAAAATCGACCGCCAGACGCTCCCGGAAGACATGCTGCAGGAAGCCGCTGACGAAGGGCGCGTGGTAGGTCACCAGGGGCGCCTTGGCCGCGTAGGCAAGAAAAGCCATCAATTGACTGTCGACCGCAGCTTCGTGGGATCCATCGCTGGAAAGATCGAGCGCGAAGGCATCGGCCGCAACGACAGCCCCGGCTTGCAGGCCGACTGCCGAAATGCCCAGCAATCCGTCTTCCTCGGCGCGCGGCCCGCTGGTCGCGACGTCGATCACCACATAACGCGTGTGAAAATGCGGTTCGTCGAGCGCCGGCGCCGGACTGGCGCGCCAAGACTCAAGCGCCTGCCTTAGGTTTTCAGGCAGGTTTTCCGGGGCACCGGCGCGCCCCTTGAAACCGAAACTCTTGAGCCCGAACGCCATTAGTGCACCTGATAATCGAGT
>DATIUN010000125.1:0-14227 GCA_035466795.1 Azonexus sp.
GCCTGCGCGACCACCCAAGGGAGCACGTTTTTGCTCCAGGCGCTGCGAATACCATTGAGATTCAGGGAGATGATGCGTAACATTCGGTCGGTTCGCGCCGTGTTGCTGCGGCGTGCGAAAATGGATAAGTATGGACTTTCGTCAGGAATTCATCGAATTTGCCCTCGGCTGCAAGGTACTGCGCTTTGGCGAATTCACGACCAAGGCGGGGAGGCTTTCCCCGTATTTCTTCAATGCCGGGCTGTTCAACGACGGGCAGTCGCTGGCCCGCCTCTCCGAATTCTACGCCAAAGCCGTCGACGCCGGCGGCGTGCGCTTCGACATGCTGTTCGGACCGGCCTACAAGGGCATCCCGCTGGTCGCCGCAATTTCGATGGCCCTGGCGCAGCGCGGCAGCAACTTCCCCTTTGCCTTCAACCGCAAGGAAGCCAAGGATCATGGCGAGGGCGGCAGCATCGTCGGCGCGCCGCTTGCCGGTCGGGTGCTGATCGTCGACGACGTTATTTCGGCCGGCACCTCGGTGCGCGAATCGGTCGAACTGATCCGCGCCGCCGGCGCCACGCCGGCCGGCGTGCTGATCGCCCTCGACCGCCAGGAGCGCGGACTGGGCGAACTGTCGGCGGTGCAGGAAGTGCAGCGCGACTACGGCATCCCGGTGATTGCGGTCGCCGGGCTCGGCGACCTGATGGCCTACCTCGAACATCATCCGGAATTTTCAACGCATCGGGCAGCAGTCGCACGTTATCGGGAGCAATATGGTGTCAGTGCTTAAATATTCGACTGGACTGATCGTCTTGCTGGCGACCTTGTCGGTACAGGCAGCGGCCCCTGCAGGATCCGGGCGCTTTTACTGTTGCGACGGCGGGCGCATCTGTGGCGACTCCATGCCGGAACAGTGCCGCGGCAAGGCCTACCGCATTCTCGACAGCAGCGGCAATTTGCTCAAGGAAGTCGGCCCGCCGCTGACTGTCGAGCAGAAGGCTCAGGCAGCCGCCGAAGCGCTGCGCAAGAAGGAGCTCGAGGAACAGGCTCGGGAACAGCGGCACAAGGACCAGGCGCTGCTCGACACCTACGCCACGCCGCAGGACATCGACCTCGCCCAGGGCAAGGCCGAAGCCGACGTCAATCTGGCAATAAAGGGCGCCGAGGAGCGCATCGCGGCGGCGCGCAAGCAGCGCAAGAAATTCGAGGACGAGGCCGAGTTCTACAAGAAGAAGTCGCTGCCGCCTGAGATCGCCAAGGGGTTGCGCGATGCCGACCACGAGATCAAGACGCAGCAGGAACTGCTCGACGTCAAGAAGGGCGATGCGGCCACGATCAAGGCCAAGTACGATGCCGACCGCAAGCGCTATTTCCAGCTCACCGGCCGCGCGCCAGCCGCCACGGCAACGAACAAGGCCGGCGAGTCGTCCAACACGCCGCAGCCGCGCTGATCAGCCGGCCAGTTTCTTGCGCAGCAGGTCGTTGACCTGTTGCGGATTGGCCTTGCCCTTGGCCGCCTTCATCACCTGACCGACCAGTGCGTTGAAGGCCTTTTCCTTGCCCGCCCTGAACTCGGCAACATTGGCGGCATTGGCCGCCAGCACTTCGTCCACCAGCGTCTCGATGGCACCGCTGTCGGTAATCTGCTTCAGGCCCTGCTTTTCGATAATCTCGTCGGCAGTCCCGCCTTCACCATTCCACAAGGCCTCGAAGACCTTCTTGGCAATGTTGTTGGATATGGTGTTGTCGGCGATGCGCTGGATCAGACCGGCCAATTGAGCGGATGAAACCGGCGAATCGGCGAGTTCCTTGCCCTCCTTGTTCAGTCGTGCCGCCAGATCGACCATAACCCAGTTGGCGCAGGGTTTGGCGCTAGCCGCGCCGGCGACTGCCACGGTCGACTCGAAATATGCGGCCATTTGCTGGCTGGCAGTCAGGGTCGTCGCATCGTAGGCCGAGAGGCCGAGATCGTTGATGAAGCGCTCACGCATCTGGCCCGGCAATTCGGGCAGCTCGCCGCGGACACGCTCGATCCAGTCGGCGGAGATGACCAGCGGCAGCAGGTCGGGATCAGGGAAGTAACGGTAATCGTGCGCGTCTTCCTTGCTGCGCATCATCCGGGTCTCGCCTGTATCCGGGTCGAACAGCACGGTTGCCTGCTGGATCCTGCGGCCTTCCTCGATTTCGTTGATCTGCCACTGCACTTCGAAATCGATCGCTTCCTTGAGAAAACGGAAGGAGTTCAAGTTCTTGATCTCGCGCCGGGTGCCGAACTCCGCCTGCCCTTTGGGGCGCACCGAGACATTGGCGTCGCAGCGGAACGAGCCTTCCTGCATGTTGCCGTCGCAAATGCCGATCCACTGCACCAGCGCATGCAGCGCCTTGGCGTAGGCGACCGCCTCGTCGGAAGATCGCATGTCGGGCTCGGAGACAATTTCCAGCAACGGCGTCCCGGCCCGGTTGAGGTCGATGCCGGATTTGCCGTGAAAATCTTCATGCAGCGACTTGCCAGCATCCTCTTCGAGGTGGGCGCGGGTCAGGCGGACGACCTTCTCGTACGCCTTGTCCCCGGGGCCGACCTGCAGCATGATATTGCCGCCGACGACCACCGGCAGGTCCATCTGGCTGATCTGGTAGCCCTTGGGCAGATCCGGGTAGAAGTAATTCTTGCGGGCGAAAACCGATTTCTTCGCCACCTCGGCGCCGATTGCCAGGCCGAAGCGAATGGCACATTCCACCGCCTTCCGGTTGAGCACCGGCAAAACGCCGGGCAAGGCGAGGTCGACCGCGCAAGCCTGCGTGTTCGGCTCGGCGCCAAAGGCCGTCGCGGCACCCGAGAAAATTTTCGAGACCGTCGCCAGCTGCGCGTGCGTCTCGATGCCGATTACCACTTCCCACTGATTCATCGTTTCATTCCATTCATTTGCAACGCCCTGTCTTCGCCTCGATCATGATCGGCCAGAGATAGCTGAAAGCATCGCCCTCGCAGGACTTCTGGCAACCGTTGAAAGCGACCATCACCCTCGGCCCCTGCTCCCACATGCGTACCGAACAGCCGGATTCGCGCTTGTGCATGAGCAGTGGCTGCGGCATTTTCTCGGTCTGTTCAAAATCCTGCAGATTGAAGCGGCAGGTGCCGTGATCCTTCATCGACACCTGGGCCGCAAACGATTTCACCTCGGCGTCTTTGACTATCAGCTCGAGGTGGGTAAGGTTCCCGATCCCGTCCTTGCCTGCACACTTGGCGCGCACATTGAGCGGGCGCGTCACCTGTGGCTTGATGGTACGGTTCTTCAGGTGCTTGAGCGGCTGTGATTCGATCTTCTGTTCGCCGGTTGCGGTCGACGCGTCGCTGCGGCCAGATTCCGGCCCGCCCATGTCGGCACAACCGGCCGCGAGTAGGGGCAAAAGCAGCCAGAGCTGCCGCATCGAATTCACTCGACCCCATCCGGCCGCCGCAGATGCCAGTCGGTCGCCAGCTGGTAGCGGTGCGCCACGTTGAGCAGTTGCGCCTCGCCAAAATAATTGCCGATCAACTGCAGCCCCACCGGCAGGCCGCCGGCAAAGCCGCAAGGTACCGACATGCCGGGCAGGCCGGCCAGGTTGACGGCAATGGTGTAGATGTCCGACAGGTACATTTGCACCGGGTCGGCCGCTTTTTCGCCGAGCTTGAAGGCAGTGGACGGCGAGGTCGGCCCCATGATCACGTCGCAGGACTTGAAGGCTTCGACAAAGTCGCCGGCGATCAGCCGGCGGATGCGCTGCGCCTGCAGGTAGTAGGCATCGTAGTAGCCGTGCGACAGCACGTAGGTACCGATCAGGATGCGCCGCTTGACCTCGGCGCCGAAGCCCTGGGCGCGGCTCTTCATGTACATGTCGTCGAGACTGCCGTAATCGTCGGCGCGAAAGCCGTAACGCACACCGTCGAAACGCGACAGGTTGGAACTGGCCTCGGCCGGCGCGATCACGTAGTAGGCCGGCACCGAGAGGTGCGAATTGGGCAGTGAAACCTCGACCGCCGTCGCGCCGAGCTTTTCGTATTCGGCGATGGCGGCGCGCACGGCGGCCATCACCTCGGCATCGCAGCCTTCGCCGAAGAACTCCCTGGGCAGGCCGATGCGCAGGCCGGCCAGCGGCTTGTCCAGATCGCGGGCGTAATCCTCGACCGGGCGGTCAAGTGAGGTCGAATCGCGTTCGTCGAAACCGACCATCGTGTTGAGCAGTAGCGCGCAATCCTCGGCACTCGCCGCCATCGGGCCGCCCTGGTCAAGCGACGAGGCGAAGGCGATCATGCCGTAACGCGACACTACGCCGTAGGTCGGCTTGAGGCCGGTCAGGTTGCACAGCGCGGCCGGCTGGCGGATAGAACCGCCGGTATCGGTGCCGGTTGCCGCCGGGGCCAGACGGGCAGCGACGGCCGCGGCCGAACCGCCGGAGGAGCCGCCGGGTACGCGTTCGGTATCCCACGGATTGCGCACCGGGCCGAAGAACGAGGTTTCGTTCGACGAGCCCATCGCAAATTCGTCCATGTTGGTCTTGCCCAGCGACACCATGCCGGCCTCGCCGTGCATCTTGCGGATCACCGTCGCATCGTAGGGCGAGACGAAATTGGCCAGCATCTTCGAGCCACAGGTGGTGCGCCACCCTTCGGCGCAGAAGATGTCCTTCTGGGCGATCGGGATGCCGGTCAGCGGGCCTGCCGTGCCGGCGGCGATGCGAGCATCGGCGGTGCGCGCGGAATTCAGGCTTTTTTCGGCGTCGACCGTGACAAAGGCATTGAGCATCGGGTTCAGGCGCGCGATGCGGTCGAGAAAGAGGCGGGTCAATTCGACGCTGGAAATCTGCTTCGTCGCCAATGCCTGCGACAGTTGCTTGAGGCTGGCATTGATCATTCGATCACCTTCGGCACGAGGTAGAGGCCGGCCTCGGTTTCCGGCGCCACGGCTTGGAAGGCGGCACGGCGGTTTTCTTCGGTCACCGCGTCGGGGCGCAGGCGCTGGCTGAGCTCCTGGGCGTGCGCCATCGGCTCGACGCCGCGGGTATCGACCGCCTGCATCTGCTCGATAAGCTGGAAGATGCCGTTAAGGTGGCTTTGGGTGGTTCGGGCTTCGGATTCGCTGATCTCGATGCGGGCGAGATGGGCGATGCGCTGAACCTGTTCTAGTGTAAGCGACATGGCGAGCAAAGGCTTTTTGCGGTGCACAAAGCCTTAAAATGGAGAGCGTTATAAGGTATCATAAAAGTTTTCCCTACTGCACCCTCGGCAGCGGAGCTACAGATGTTCGGATTTCTCAGTAAATACTTCTCCAACGACCTCGCCATCGACCTCGGCACGGCCAACACGCTCATTTATGTGCGCGGTCGCGGCATCGTCCTCGATGAGCCATCGGTCGTCGCGATCCGCCTCGAAGGCGGCCCCAACGCCAAAAAATCGATCCAGGCCGTCGGCAAGGAAGCCAAGGAAATGCTCGGCAAGGCACCGGGCAGCATCACCGTCATCCGCCCGATGAAGGACGGCGTGATCGCCGACTTCACCGTAACCGAGCAGATGCTCAAGCAGTTCATCAAGAAGGTGCATGACTCCAAGCTGTTCAGCCCGAGCCCGCGCATCATCATCTGCGTGCCGTCCGGCTCGACCCAGGTCGAACGCCGCGCCATTCGCGAATCCGCCATCGGCGCCGGCGCCAGCCAGGTGTACCTGATCGAGGAGCCGATGGCCGCCGCAATCGGTGCCGGCCTGCCGGTATCCGACGCCACCGGCTCGATGGTCGTCGACATCGGCGGCGGCACCACCGAAGTCGGCGTCATCTCGCTCGGCGGCCTGGTCTATGCCGGTTCTGTCCGCGTCGGCGGCGACAAGCTGGACGAAGCGATCATGAGTTACATCAGCCGCAACTACGGCATGATGATCGGTGAAAACACCGCCGAGAAGATCAAGAAGACCATCGGTTCCGCCTTCCCGGGTGCCGAGGTCAAGGAAATGGAAGTTTCCGGCATCAACAAGGCCGAAGGCATCCCGCGCAAGTTCACGATTTCCTCCAACGAAATCCTCGAAGCACTGACCGACCCGCTCAACCAGATCGTTTCCGCCGTCAAGTCGGCGCTCGAAAAGACCCCGCCCGAACTCGGCGCCGACATTGCCGAACGCGGCATGGTGCTGACCGGCGGCGGCGCCTTGCTGCGCGACCTCGACCGCCTGCTGATGGAAGAAACCGGCCTGCCCGTCATCGTTGCCGACGAACCGCTGATCTGTGTCGCCCACGGTTCGGGCCTGGCACTGGAAAAGATGGACAAGCTGGCGTCGATCTTCGCCTCCGAGTAACACGGGACGCCATCCGTGGCCGGTTTCGACCACGCCCCACCGCCATTCTTCAAGCGAGGGCCAGCACCGCTGGCCCTTCTGACTTTCTACACCCTGCTTTCCCTGGCCGTATTCGTCGTCGATCTGCGCTTCCGCAGCCTCGACCTGCTCCGCCAGAGCGTCGCGCTGGTGGTCGACCCGGTGCAGCGCGTTGCGCAAACACCGGGCAGCCTGGTCGACTATGCGAGAAACTACCTCGAAGGCATCCGATCCCTGCAGCTCGACAACGACGAACTGCGCCATGCCAAGCTGAGCACCGCGCCGAATCTGCTGCGTCTGGAGCAACTGGAAGCCGAGAACGATCGCCTGCGCAAGCTGCTGGTGGTCAAGGAGCGCGAAAACGCCAAGGGCCAGGTTGCCCAGATCCTGTACACCGCACGCGACCCATTTTCGCGCAAGGTAATCGTCGACAAGGGCCAGCAATCCGGAGTCGTCGCCGGCCAGCCAGCAATCGACGAAGCAGGCGTCGTCGGGCAGGTCACCCGCGTCTTTCCGTTCTCGGCGGAAATCACGCTGATCAGCGACAAGGATCAGGCAGTGCCGGTACAGATCGTGCGCAGCGGCCAGCGCTCGGTCGTTTTCGGCCTCGGCAACGGACAGATGGAACTGCGCTACATGCCCGCCAACGCCGACGTCCAGGTCGGCGACGTCCTCGTCACTTCGGGCCTCGACAGCGTCTATCTACAGGGTTTTCCGGTTGCCAGGGTGGTCAATATCGAGCGCGACAGCGCCTATTCCTTCGCCCGCATTTTCGCGGCGCCGATCGCCGGCGTCGAGAATTTCGGCGAAGTCATGATTCTCGACCCGCGCCAGCCGCTGCCGCCCCCGCCGCCCGAAGCCAAGAGCCGCGGCAGCGACGGCAGCGACAAGCCCGGCCTGCGGCCCAAGAAGAAGCGCGCGGCGAAAGGAAACTGATGCAACCAACCTTCTCTTCCTCGCGCATCCTGCTGCCGGTCCGCCCCTGGTTCATCTACCTGAGCCTGATCGTTGCCCTGCTGCTCAATTTCCTGCCCACCGCGCACTGGCCGGGGATGCCCGATTGGGTGGCGCTGGTCCTGTGCTTCTGGAGCGTGCGCGAGTTCCGCCGCGTCGGCATGGGCTGGGCCTTCATCCTCGGCCTGCTGATGGACGTCGCCGATGGCGCCGTGCTCGGTCAGCATTGCTTTGCCTACGTGCTGCTCGCCTTCGCCTCGACTTCCCTGTCGCGCCGCCTGCTGTGGTTCCCGCTGCCGCAGCAGGCGCTGCAGGTACTGCCGCTGCTGCTGCTGACCCAGGTCGTTCAGATGCTTATGCGCCTCGCGGTGGGCGCCGACTTTCCCGGCTGGGGCTATTTCGTCGGCCCCCTGATCGCCAGCCTGCTCTGGGTTCCCCTCACTTTTGTCCTGCTTCTGCCGCAGTACCAGCCGGTCGAGCAGAATCCGGATCGCCCGATCTGAGGAACTCCCGGACATGAGCGACTTTCACAACGACGAAATCGAGCGCGACCGCTTCCGCTTCCGGCTCGGCATCGCCGCGCTCGTCGTGCTCACGGCCTTTGGCATTCTGATCGGGCGCTTCACCTGGCTGCAGTTCCTGCAACACGACTTTTACCGGACCCGCGCCGACGACAACCGGATCGCGCTGATTCCCATCGTGCCCAACCGCGGCGTCATCACCGACCGCAACGGCGTTGTGCTGGCGCGCAACTATTCAGCTTTTACGCTGGAAATCACGCCCGCCCAGACCGATAACCTGGAGGCGACGATCGACGCGCTGGCCGAGGTGATCGACATTCAGGCCAAGGATCGCAAGCGCTTCAAACGCCTGCTCGATGAAGCGAAGAATTTCGAGTCGGTCCCGATTCGCACCCGGCTGACCGACGAGGAGGTTGCCAGGTTCACCGCCCAGCGCTATCGCTTCCCCGGCGTCGAGGTCAAGGCTCGCTTGTTCCGTCAGTATCCGCTCGCCAAGGTTGCCTCGCACGTGACCGGCTACATCAACCGTATCACCGATCGTGATCTGGCGTGGATCGAGGAAGAAGGACAGCAGGCCAACTACAAGGGCACCGACCATATCGGCAAGACCGGGCTGGAGCAACACTACGAGTTCGAACTGCACGGCGAAACCGGTTACGAGGAGGTCGAGATCGACGCCGGCGGCCGTGCCGTGCGCAGCCTGAAGCGTATTCCGCCGGTTTCCGGCAACAACCTGCAGTTGACCCTGGATACCAAATTGCAGGAAATCACCGAGCAGGCCTTCGGCGACCGCAAGGGTGCGCTGGTCGCCATCGATCCCGCCACCGGCGGCATCCTGGCGCTGGTGTCGACGCCGACCTTCGACCCCAACCTGTTCGTCGACGGCATCACCCCGGAAAACTGGAAGGAGCTGAACGAGCATCCCGACAAACCGATGATCAACCGGACGATCAACGGCGCCTATCCGCCGGGTTCGACGTTCAAGCCGTTCATGGCGCTGGCCGCGCTGGAACTGGGCAAGCGCACGCCCAACCAGGCGATCAGCGACCCCGGCTACTTCAACTTCGGCAACCACCAGTTCCGCGACGACAAGAAGGGCGGGCACGGCAGCGTGGACATGTACAAGTCCATCGTTCACTCCTGCGACACCTACTACTACATGCTGGCCAACGACATGGGGATCGACAATATCGCGAAATTCATGGGTGGCCTCGGCCTCGGGAGGCGCACCAACATAGATCTCGGGAAAAAAGACAAGGACGGTGAATCCGAGAGCGAATCAAAGGGGGTATTGCCTTCCCCGGAATGGAAAAAGCAGCGTTTCAAGAAACCGGAGCAGCAGAAATGGTATGCCGGCGAGACGATCTCGATCGGCATCGGCCAGGGCTACAACGCCTACACGCCGATCCAGCTGGCCCAGGCCACCGCGGCGGTCGCCAACAATGGCGTGATATTCCGTCCGCACCTGGTCAACCAGATCATCGACGCCAGAACCGGCGAAAAACGCCCGGTCGAGCCGCGGCCGATTCGCGACCTGAAACTGAAACAGCAGAACGTTGACGTCATCCGTCGCGCCATGGTCGGCGTCAACAAGGAAGGCACCGGCACCCGGGCCTTTGCCGGCGCGCCCTACGAAGCGGCCGGCAAGACCGGGACGGCCCAGGTCTACTCGCTGAAAGGCGCCGAGTACAAGGCGCACAGCGTCAAGAAGGAACTGCGCGACCACGCCCTGTTCATCGCCTACGCGCCGGCCGACAAGCCGACGATCGCCCTGGCGGTGCTGGTCGAAAACGGCGGCTTCGGTGCCCAGTCGGCGGCGCCGATCGCGCGCATGGTGCTCGACTACTACCTGCTGGGCAAACTGCCGGCCGGCGCCGCCAAGGAAGACGCTGCCGCCGTCGAGGATGACAGCGAAGAATGATCGACGTCATCGGCACCCTCAAGCGCGGTGGGCGCGGGCTGATCGCCCATATCGACTTCCCGCTGCTCGTGATCACCCTGACGATCATGGCGGTCGGCCTGGCGACCGTCAATTCGGCAACCTACGACAGCACGCACCGGATGCTGGCGCAGGCTGGCAACATGGGTGTGGCGCTGGTCGTCATGTGGTTCGTCGCCCGCCTGCCACCGCACAAGCTGATGGGTTTCGCCATTCCGCTCTATATCGTCGGCCTGCTGCTGCTGGTTGCCGTCTTCCTGTTCGGGATCAAGGTCAATGGCGCCAAGCGCTGGCTGTCGCTCGGTTTCACCCGCATCCAGCCCTCCGAGATCATGAAGATCGCGATGCCGCTGATGCTCGCCTGGTATTTCCACAAATATGAAGCCACGCTGCGCGCCCGCCATTTCATCGTGGCTGCCCTGCTGCTGGTAATACCCTTCGGCCTCATCGCCAAACAGCCGGATCTCGGGACCGCGTTGCTGGTCGGTGGCGCCGGCTTTTTCGTGATCTTTTTCGCCGGTCTGCCGTGGAAAGTCCTCGTCGGTCTGATCGCCGCCGGTGGCGCCGCCGCGCCCGTGCTCTGGGGAATGTTGCACGACTACCAGCGCAAACGCATCCTGACCCTGATCGACCCGACCACCGACCCGCTCGGCGCCGGCTACCACATCATCCAGTCGACCATCGCCATCGGCTCGGGCGGACCGCTCGGCAAGGGCTATCTCAACGGCACCCAGACCCACCTCGAGTTCATTCCGGAAAAACACACCGACTTCATCTTTGCCGTCTATTCTGAAGAGTGGGGGCTGTTGGGCAACGTCGTGCTGGTCTTTCTCTACACGCTGCTGATCGGGCGCGGAATGATGATCGCCGCAACCGCCCAGACCATGTTCACGCGCCTGCTGGCCGGCGCCATCACGCTCGGCTTCTTCACCTACGCCTTCATCAACATGGGCATGGTCAGCGGCATCCTGCCGGTGGTCGGCGTACCGCTGCCGTTCATGAGCTACGGTGGCACGGCGCTGGTCACGCTGTTTCTCGGCATTGGCATCCTGATGTCGATCTCCACCCACGGCGGTCGGGTCAACAAGTGAATTGCCGCCGCATCGCCTGCACGCTTGCCGCCCTGCTGCTGGCGGCCTGCGGCAGCACCCCGAAGCAGGATGCTGCGGTCGACCGCCAAAAAGGGGCCATTTCCAAGACACCAACCAAGAAGCCGACAGCCGTCCTCAAGAAGGGCGGCGGCTTCTACAAGGACGACGGCCCGGGCGACGACATTCCCGATGGCCTCGACGACATTCCCGACGCCGAACCGAAATGGGAGCCGCTGCACAAACCGGCGACCAAACCCTACGTCGTGCTCGGCAAGGAATACGTCCCGAACAGCACGGTCAAGCCCTACAAGGTGCGCGGCATCGCCTCCTGGTACGGCAAGAAGTTCCACGGCCAGAAAACCTCGATCGGCGAACCCTACAACATGTTCGCCATGACCGCCGCCCACCCGACCCTGGCCCTGCCCTCCTACGTGCGCGTCACCGGCGTGCAGAGCGGCAAGACCGTGATCGTCCGCATCACCGACCGTGGCCCCTTCCATGCCGACCGCGTCATCGATCTTTCCTACACCGCTGCCTACAAGCTGGGCCTGATCAACGGCGGCAGCGGCCAGGTCGAGGTCGAGGCGATCATCCCCGGCGAAACGCCCGCCACGTCGTATGCACAGGTCACGCCGCCGCCCAAGCTGGCGCCTGCCGAACGGGATGAAATCGAGGCGCTGGTGAAGCGCCTGGCGCTCGAGGAGCGGCCGGTGCAAGTCACCGCCACGGCCGGCACGAACGGCGAAGGCGTCGCCGCCAAAGGCGTCTTTCTGCAACTCGGCGCTTTCGCCAGCGCCGACAACGCCGAAAACCTGAAGAGCCATCTGTCCCGCGAACTCGACTGGCTGGCCGAGCCGATGCGTGTTCACCCGGGAGGCGGCATCCATCGCCTGCAGCTTGGCCCCTACGCGAGCCGGGCCGATGCGGACAAGGTGGCGGAAAAAATCCGCGCCGCGCTGGGCGCCAAGCCGACCGTCGTCATTCGCTAGCTGGCAACAGGGAAACTGGCTGTCGTTTGACCCGCATCAATGGCGGCCCGGGTGCGCCGGCTATACTCGACCGCTCGACTTACAGCAGGCACCCTCATGCACTCCCTGCCCGAACTGATTTGTCCGGCCGGCAGCCTGCCGGCGCTCAAGGCCGCGGTGGATAGCGGCGCCGACGCCGTCTATCTCGGTTTCAAGAACGACACCAATGCGCGCAACTTCGCCGGCTTGAATTTCGACCAGAAGAGTATGGCCGACGGCATTCGGTACGCCCACGACAAGGGCCGGGAAATCCTGATCGCCATCAACACCTTTCCGCAGGCCGGGCGGGTCGGCGATTGGCAAAACGCAGTCGATGCCGCGGTCGACCAGGGTGCAGACGCCATCATCCTGGCCGACATCGGCCTGCTCGATTTCGCGCGCAACCGCCATCCACAGCAACGCCTGCACCTCTCGGTGCAGGGTTCGGCGACCAGCTACGAGGCGATCAATTTCTGCCAGCGCGAATTCGGCATCCGCCGCGCCGTGCTGCCACGCGTGCTGACGCTGGCGCAGGTCGAGCACGTGATCAGGAATACGACGGTCGAGATCGAGGTCTTCGGCTTCGGCAGCCTGTGCGTCATGAACGAGGGCCGCTGCTGGCTCTCCTCCTACGCCTGCGGCGAATCGCCCAACACCGTCGGCGCCTGTTCGCCGGCCAAGTACGTCAAGTGGGACAAGAAGCCGGGGGTAATGGAAACGCGGCTCAACGGTATCCTGATCGACCGTTTCGCCGACAACGAGCCGGCAGGCTACCCAACATTGTGCAAGGGACGTTTCGAAGTCGAGGGCGAAACCTATTACGCGCTGGAAGAACCGACCAGCCTGAATGTCATCTCCATCCTGCCCGAGATCATGAAAATCGGCGTCCGCGCGATCAAGGTCGAAGGCCGCCAGCGCAGCCCGGCCTACGTCACCCAGGTCACCCGCTCCCTGCGCGCTGCGCTCGATTCGCTGGCCGGTGGCGCCGAGAAGTTTCACGTGAAACCGGCCTGGCAGGCGGAGTTGACCAAGGTTTCCGAAGGCAGCCAGGCGACGCTCGGCGCCTACAACCGGCCGTGGCGCTGAAGGGACTCACAACATGAAACTCTCCCTCGGACCCCTGCTCTGGTTCTGGCCGAAAGCGGAAGTCCTCGAGTTCTACGCCGAAATGGCGCAGAACCCGGCGCTCGACATCATCTACGTCGGCGAGGTGGTCTGCTCGCGGCGCCAGCAACTGCGCACCGCGGACTGGATCGGTCTGGCCCGCGACCTCGCCGATGCCGGCAAGGAAGTCGTCGTCTCGGCGCAAGCGCTGCTCGAATCCGAAAGCGACCTCAAGGCATTGCGCCGTCTCATCGACGAGGCAGGCTGCATGCTCGAAGCCAACGACCTCGGTGCGGTCAACCTCGTCCACGGGCAGGATTTCGTTGCCGGCCCGCATCTGAACATCTACAACGAAGCCACCCTCGCCACCTACGCCCGTTACGGCATGAAGCGCTGGGTGCCGCCGCTGGAGGCGACGCGCACGCTGGTCGAAACCCTGCATACCAGCCGTCCGGCCGCTGTCGAAACCGAGGTCTTCGCTTTCGGCAAGCTGCCTCTCGCCTTCTCCGCCCGCTGCTTCACCGCCCGCCATTACGACCTGAACAAGGACGACTGCCAGTTCAAGTGCCTCGACCATGCCGAGGGCCTGCTCCTGAAAACGCGCGAAGGGCAGGATTTCCTGACCATCAACGGCATCCAGACCATGTCGGCGCAGAATTACAACCTGCTGCACGAAATTCCGGACATGCTGGCGATGGGCATCGACATCGTCCGCATCAGTCCGCAGAAGCAGCGCATCGGCGAGATCGTCGCCGCCTTCGACATGGCCCGGCGAGGCGCGGCGGCCAGCCCCGACCGCACGGACTGGAGCGCCAGCGGCGAGGTCAACGGTTACTGGTTCGGCGATGCCGGCGTCCGCCAACACGCCCAGGCCATCGCCCACCAAGGAGCCCAGGCATGAGCGAATTCACCATCCCCAAATTCCGCTTGCCCGGATTCGTTGCCGGCATGTTTCAGGCGTTGCCGCAGTGGCCACACGCCCTAGTGCTGGTCACCGGCCTGAACGCCGCGCTGAAAATGAAATTGCTGCCCGCCGACGGGTTGTCCGCGCTCGAAGGCAAGCTGTTCCGCGTCCGGGTCCTCGATAGCGGCGGCGAGGCCTCCTACACCTATCGCGACGGCCTGTTCCGTCCGGTTTTCCGTCCCGACCACGAACCCGACCTCGCCTTCGCCGCCAACCTTTCGACCTACCTGCAATTGCTGGCGCGCCAGGAAGATCCGGACACCCTGTTCTTCAACCGCGAACTCGAAATCACTGGCGACACGGAACTCGGTCTGCTCGTCAAGAA